>CAYXJI010000196.1:0-7136 GCA_964465175.1 uncultured Burkholderiaceae bacterium
CTTTAAGACACGTTCTCAAATAGCAGTCAGTGTGCTTGCGTGGCACTTGAAATCATCGAAGTTATCGAAGATAAGCACAAATCAGCACAAATAATTGCAAATAAGCACTTTATCAATAGAAATAGCAGAGCTGTCACTCTGGTGGAGATCAAAAATGGATCAATTTAAACAAATTTCGACCTTTGCTGAAGTCGCTACGCGCGGCAGCTTATCCGCAGCGGCGCGTGCGGAAGGCGTCGCGCCGGCCATGATAGGTCGCCGACTGGATGCATTAGAGGAAAGACTCGACGTTAAACTTTTACAACGGACGACGAGAAAAATCGCCCTAACGATAGAAGGTGCCGCATTTTTGGAAGATTGCCAAAGGATATTGGCAGAACTAGAAGAAGCCGAAACATCGGTATCCGAACGCAGTGCGAAAGCCAGCGGGCAACTCACAATTTCCGCCCCAGCTGGCTTCGGGCGCCAGCACGTGGCGCAATTGATTCCGCAATTTTTGGACGAGCACAAAGAAGTTAAATTAACCTTAAATCTGAATGACCGAGTGGTGGATTTGATAGGCGAAGGCGTCGATGTCGCAATCCGTATTGCTACTTTGACCGATTCCAACCTAATTGGCGTCAAGCTGGCCGACAACAAGCGCGTCGTCGTTGCCTCACCCGACTACATTAAGCGCCATGGTCGCCCTATCACGCTGGATGATTTACACCAACATAATTGCCTCACGTTTAGCAGCGATGGCAGCCAACGTGGCTGGACATTCCGCGATAATGGCAAAAATGTTTTACGCAAAATTGAGGGCAATATGGTGTGCAATGATGGCGCGGTATTGCATGACTGGGCGCTCTCAGGCAAAGGCCTTGCATGGCGCTCCATGTGGGAAGTGGGCAGTGAAATCGAATCTGGAAAACTGATTACCGTGCTAGACGATTACAACGCGCCTGGTAATGACATTTATGCGATTTTCGCTCAACGTCGTCATTTGCCGCTACGGATACGCGCCTTCGTTGATTTTTTACGCGCTGCCTATAGTAAGCCCAATTACTGGCAGCCAAAATAAAAAACAGGCGGCTCACTGAGATGTACTCAATATGCCGCCTGCTTTTTTTTGCTCACATCTCAAGCTATACACTCACCTGACAGTTCACTGATTTTGCGATGACATTGCGATGATTTAAATTAAAACTCTTCCCAATCTTGGTCAGGTGCTGCTTGTTTGTTAGGCTTAGTCGATCCACTATTATTTGCCAACGATTTTACTGGCGCTCGCTTCGCTGCTGGCTTGCGTGCTGCGACCGGCTTGGGTGAGCTGACTGCAGCTGACTTTGCTGCCTGCTGTTGCGGTCTATCATTTGCATTCAATTTAAAGATGCTGACGGCTTGATTCAAATTATTCGCCTGATCCTGCATGCTGCCAGCTGCCGCCGCAGCTTCTTCCACTAAAGCCGCATTTTGCTGAACCGCTTCATCCATTTTCGATATGGCGATATTCACTTGAGCAATGCCATCACTTTGCTCGACACTGGCCGCCGTAATCTCCGCCATGATGTCGGCTACACCTTTAATCGAAACTACAATTTCATCCATCGTTTGTCCGGCATCATCTACCAAACGAGATCCCGTCTCCACCTTATTGACGGAATCATTGATTAACTCCTTAATCTCTTTTGCTGCCCCCGCTGAACGTTGCGCCAAACTTCGAACTTCGGAAGCCACCACCGCAAAACCACGCCCCTGCTCACCCGCACGCGCAGCTTCGACCGCCGCATTCAAGGCCAAAATATTTGTTTGAAAAGCGATGCCGTCGATGACGCCGATAATGTCGACAATTTTCTTAGAGCTATCTTTAATCGAATTCATGGTGTGCACTACATCACCAACCACTTGACCGCCTTTACTTGCGACAGTCGATGCTTTTAATGCCAGCACATTTGCCTGACGCGCATTGTCTGCATTTTGCTGCACGGTAGAAGTCAATTCTTCCATCGATGAAGCTGTCTCTTCTAAGCTTGCCGCCTGATTTTCGGTACGCGATGAAAGATCCATATTGCCACTGGCGATTTCTTCTGAAGATACGGCAATCGACGAACTACCTTGTCGCACTATCGTTACGGTTTGTACTAAATTCTGGCGCATGTTTTCTAAGCCAGTCAGCAATTGACCCATTTCATCATTTGACTTGGCTTTGATCTGCTGTGACAAGTCACCGTCACCAATCGCACCGAATTGCCGCAACAGAAATTGCAAGGGATGGGAAATTGCACTCAATAAAAAATAGGCTGAAATTGATACGGCAATTAATCCAGCCAGTACGCCCAAGATATCTACCCACATGAAAATTTTAAATGCAGCTTGATTGTCTTTCAGCATTTGTTCCGCTGTCTTCAGTTGCATATCATTTAGTGCCGTCATTTTGTCCGACATAACTCGAAACAAGGGCGCCAAGGTCGTCATATTAATGCGATCGGCTTCTTCCTTATTTCCTGCTTTCACCGCATCCAACCTCGGCGTGAAAGCATCCTTAAGAAATTTATCTCTCGCCACTTGCACTTCTGCCGTAATGCGCTTCTCTTCGCTCTCCGCTGGCAAACTTAGATAAGCCTTCCAACGCGCATCAGACTCTTTTAAAAAATTCTCGATATTTTTAATATTCTCTGCATTATCACTAGCGTCAGGATGTGCAATCGAGCGGGCAATCGCGGTTCTAGCCCGCAATAGAGTCAAACGAGTATCACTCAAGGCATCTAGCGATGGCATCTGATTGGTAAACAATTCATTGATCGTTGCGTTGCTATTGCGTACACCAATAATACCCATTGCACCGCCGATTACGAGCATGAGCCCCATCACCAACATGGTTGCAATCAACCTGAATTTGATTGTGACATTGAACATAAATTGTCTCCGACTAGATTTGTGGTTAGGTGAATGTGCGTTGCCTGGCAAAAGCATAAAAATAAGGCAGTTGCTTGAAATCAACATTGATTTAACACAAAAGAAGTATAGTTATCTTTATAGTGTTCGTGAAGGTATATTCCCAAAAGTCGGGACATATGTGCGTCGAGCAATACATCTTGCGTTTTAAAAGAGCGATAGGCGAAAAAAAACCCGATCATAAGATCGGGTTTTTGAGTGACTTCGACAAGCCAAACAAATTATCTAATTAGATAGCTTGAATGTTTGATGCTTGTTTGCCTTTTGGGCCAGTTGTCACGTCGAAAGAAACGCGTTGGTTTTCTTTCAAAGATTTGAAGCCTGCTGATACGATAGCTGAGAAATGTGCGAACAAATCTTCGCCGCCTTCGTCAGGAGTAATGAAGCCGAAACCTTTAGAATCATTAAACCATTTTACAATACCTGTTGCCATTACAATTTCCTATTTCAGTTAGTGTGGGCATATGCCCGATAGATCGTTTCAACCAAGCAAGAAATGACAGACTGATACTGCACTGCTACCTAGGATCTCAACGACAGCGACGATTATACTCACAATTTCTAAAGAAAGTAAATTTTAAATTGAATGTGAGAAATTTCGTGGTGTTTTTATCGTTTTTGCCAGTTTTTTATGCAAAATTTTGCATTTCTCCAGCAAACGAGTGCTTATTCAAGCGAACTGCAAAGCCTCGCTAGTTTTTTTAAGCTTAGAACACTACACTAGCGTCTTTTCACTTTTCGACCTGACCTATGAGTACCGATCAAAAGTCTGATCATCAAACACCTAGTCATTTTAGCGCCATCGTTTTTTGCGTAGGCGCTATGCTCTGTTTTCATCATGCTGCGGCAGCAGAATCGCCTTTATTGCGATGTGAGGTCAGCTATGCGGGAAGCACGCACACGTTAGACACGCAGATTAGCAAGCAACCCTATTTAGCCACCATGCATGACATAGGCGGGCGTTTCAGTTTCAAAGCAGTGATGATAGGTACGCGAAAAAAAATCGACTACATCAAACTCTATGCGTATTTACAGGGACGAGAGTTGGACACACCAATTCATCAAGCCACCTATCAAAAACCCATCCTAGTCGGCAAGCGCATGAAAGCACTGACACCATTTAATCATCTATACGCAGGCGAAGTCGAACGCGAAATGCAATATCAATGTTTCTTGGGATGGCATCAAAAATGAAGGCCTTACTAAGAAATTTAATCGGTGCGATAGCTTCATGTTACTTGTGCACTGCAAGCGCCCAAGTGTCAAATACGTCCCCCCAAGAGAAGACACATAAACCGAAACAAGTCAGCCTATTATTTGTTGGTGACATGGTGCTGGACGATTTGCCGGGCAAAGCGATAGAACGTGGAGAAGACCCATTCGCAGCATTCGAAACTATCTTCGCCAGCGCGGATATTCGTGTCGGCAATTTAGAATGTGTGATCGCAACAACGGGAAAGGCGACTGAGAAAAATTTCACTTTCCGCGCCCATCCACGTGTCATTCCTTTACTCAAAAAACACTTTGACGCGATCTCACTCGCCAACAACCATTCTGGCGACTACGGCCCAGCCGCTTTTAGCGAGATGCTAAAGCTACTCAAAGAACAAAAGATGGCCCATTTTGGTGGCGGGAACAATTTAAGTGAAGCGCACCGACCTCACATCATAGAAAAAAATGGCCTACGCATCGCCCTGCTCGGTTATGACGAATTTATGCCGCGTAGCTTTGAAGCCAATACCAATAAAGCAGGCGTCGCTTGGAGTGAAGACGAACAAGTCGTGGCCGACATTAAAGCAGCGCGACAACAATATCAAGCGGATATCGTCATTCCTTTTATGCATTGGGGCTGGGAAAATGAAATGAACGCAAATCAACGCCAACGTAAATTGGCGCGCATCATGATAGACGCCGGCGCCGATGCAGTCGTGGGCGGACATCCTCACGTCATACAAGATACCGAGACTTACCGAGGCAAACCGATCATTTACAGCATAGGCAATTTTATGATGGATGCGTTAGACAACGAGGCGCAAACATTGGGATGGGCGGTACGTCTGCATATCGATCAGTATGGCGTCAACGCTTGGGATACGCGTATTGCAAAAATTAATCCAGAGGGAATTCCTAGTCCCAAGCTCGAGGCTCAAAGTCCATGCTGGAATAAGCTAACGGGTCTCTCTAACACCTGTAAAAAAACTAGCGCAACACTAACGAAACCGATAGCCCAATAAAGAGGCTATCGACTGTGATGGTGTGTGCTGTCTAAGTTTGACTCAAGGCCAAATCCAGCACATCCAGATCACTCAAGGGCTTGGCGACACAAGCCAAAATATAGCCTTCGATCTTCTCATCAAAGCTCAATCCCGGCCACTCGATCACGTACGCAACCTGACCGCTTTGCAAACGACACATGCATGTACGGCAGGTGCCATTTCTGCACGAATTGGCAGGCAGCAAACCCGCGTTCAAAGCCGCACTTAAAACAGTTTCACCTGGTGCACAGGGAAACGCCTTCGCATACTGCGGCAAACGAACGATGAAGTGCTGGGTAGGCTGTGCTGGTAACATCGTTCCTAAGCTCCAAGCCTTACACCACTTTTTGCAAGCGCATCGCAATGCTCATGTCGCCCGCCACTTTGAGTTTGCCACTCATGAATCCACTGACAGGATTTAACTCCCCAGTCAGCAAAGCGCACAAATCGTCCAAGCTTAAGCTAACAGTGCAATCCGCTTGCCTATCTTGATTATCAACCACATGCGGCTGAGCCAAGGCATCCACAAAAATCACACCTTCGTGGCCACAATCAAATTTTAGACGGGCATGTAAGCTACTGTCCTGCCCTAATTTTTGCCGAATTTTATCGGTACAGTTTTGCAGCATCATGTCCCCTTCCGCTTACTTCAACACGCACGTTAACATCCAAAAAAATTCGTTGCGACTCACGCGAATATCGCGCGCAATGGCCGCAAATTTTTTCTTTAAATAACTATCGGTCGGGAAATTTTTAATCACTTCAACTCGCGTACCATCGGGTAATTCACGAATTTGGTAAGTATTGCCATCACTATCAGTGCGCGCCGTAGGGCGGGTAAAATCTTCCACCACATTGTCGTCAATTAAGACCAACAAAGCACCTGAACTGCAGATTTTTTGAATATTTTTAAAGGCGGAATCATATTCATCGCGCCGCACATGCGACCACATGCCGGCTGCAAAACAGGCATTAAACTTGGTATCGTCGCTTAACTGTAAATTATGCCAATCGGCAATTGCAAAACGCACTTTGCCTTCTGGATAATCATGATCTTGTGCCAAATCGAGCATCACTTCATTGATGTCAGTTGCCAATACCGATTTAGCGGATTCGGCAATATGCTGAGTCCAAAACCCGGAGCCGCATCCGAGCTCTATGACATCACGCTCGGCCAATGCTTCTGCGATATGTTCCGCTGCGGCATAAGCGTCTTCTTCCAAATCGGGCTCTTGGTACTTTTCATCAAATTGCTCTGCGCATTGCGCATAATAGTCGGCGAGTGCTTCACGCTTCATGTCATTCTTTCACGGTAAAAATTATTTAATTACTTCTTTGGCTGGGCAACGTGAGCTGCGCCATGCATCATCAGCGAATCTCAAAGATCGTAGCTGTCCTTGCCACCCTGCATGACTTGATCGATCAATTTTCGATTCATGGTCGGCGACAACATTTCAATAAAGGTGTACATATACGTGCGCAAATAAGCCCCCTGACGCACCGCCACTCGGGACACATTCATCCCAAATAAATGGCCTACGGAGATGGCGCGCAAATTATGATCACGTTCGCTATCAAAGGCCATGCCCGCGATAATGCCTACGCCCATTCCCAGCTCCACATAGGTCTTAATCACGTCGGCATCAATCGCCTCCAACAACACATCCGGCTTTAAGTGACGCACTTCAAATGCATGATCAATCTTACTGCGTCCAGCAAATGCGGCATCGTAAGTAATCAATGGATACTTGGCGATATCTTCTAAAGTAATGGCTTTTAACTTTAGCAAGGGATGATCTGGTGCTGCCACCACCACATGCTCCCATTGATAACAAGGCATAGACACCAAGCCATCGACACTGGTAATCGCCTCTGTGGCAATGGCTATATCGGCCTGATCGCGCATCACCATTTCGGCGATTTGTTTAGGGCTACCTTGCAACAAGG
>CAYXJI010000197.1:0-7070 GCA_964465175.1 uncultured Burkholderiaceae bacterium
TTTTGCGTTCGAGTATCGTTCGCAAGATTTAGGAATAAATCTGCGTTTCCCTAAGCTAAATAGCGGCGCTGAGAGTGCGATTTCTTGACCTGCTTGCACCGACATCTGCGTGATACGTCCACCGAGCGGCGAGGAAATGTAGAGATATTCGCCTTCGATATAGCCAGTCCAAGAGTCACTAGCTGGCCGATGGCAAGCCGTAGTTAACGTGAAAACTGAACTACACAATAGTAGGGTGGCAGTGCGTCTAAACATAGTGCGCATGATAGATTTTCCTTACGGTAGTGGGGTGCATAAAGCAAGCAGGGCACGTTCTATACGTTCTGCAATCGCTTGATCGCTGAGTATGTCTTCTTGAACTTGTTCTTGAAAAAACGCGGGCGCAAATCCTAGCTGCATCACACGGGGCGCAATCACCATCGGTGCTGCTATGGCACCCATTAAAAAACTCAAAGCTTGCAGCGTCGGTATATCCGGCAGTGCGCCTTCATGTTTCGCTTGCAGGATTAAATTGACGATCAACTCAATGTGTCGGGCGCCATTTTTCTTGAGAAAATCTTGCGCCACTTTATCTTCGCGTGCGGCGTCGGCCCAGACTCGACCTATCCATGCGCCATGTTCACGCAAAATTCGCGCTAGTCGCATCATGGTGTGTCGAAGTCGCTGTAGCGCGCCACCGGATTGCTGCGTCTCTGCCTGTAATTGTTCGAACAATTCGTCATACATGGTTTGCAGCAAGATCGCTAAGAAATTATCTTTGGTACGGAAGTGATAATGAAACATGCCCATGTTCACGTTGGCATGTTCGGTCAGTGCGCGTAAAGATAAATCACAACAGCCGCAACGTGGAAAAAGCGCGCGCCCGCTTTGTAGCAAAATTTGATCAATATTTTGTGAAGGTCTAGCCATGATCCTGAAGTTTGTGTTGATGAAATAATGAAATGCCTGGGATCGCAATTCGATACAATAATTATTATTAGTCGGTTGCCTAATAATTGCGAGTGCCGATCAATTTAATGACCGTGTCAAGCATTAATATTGCGTTTTAAGCCTGAGAAAATGCGCATTTTTGGCGGTAAATTCAGCTCAAGTTGACATGTCAGTTGACATGTCAATTTGCATGTAAAGTCTTTTAAATCAATAACTTAGTGAATCTATTGTCATGGTTTTTGAACCCTTCGTTGCTTTTTGGGAGGGATTTAAAATTTAAGAGATATAAAATCCAAAAAATATTGAAACTTTGTGATGATCTATCCTATTCTGTTTGAAAATCTCGCTTCAAGTAATGCATGCACTTCATTGGATTCTCATTCAGTTTTTATTTAAGGAATAGATTATGAAAGTCTCGACGCGTCTTACTTTGTTAATTGCCAGCCTTGCTGCCGTGATTTTTTTGGTGAGTGGAATTGGCCTCTTTGGCCTGATCAAATCGAATGCCGCGATTCAAACGATTTATGAAGATAGAACCACACCGGCGGTGGATCTTGGGCGTATACAATTAATGGTGGTCAGCAATCGACTCGCGATTGCCAATGCCTTGGTCGAGCAAAAAGCCGGTACGACGGCGCAAAGTGTGGCCGCTTTGGAGACCAATATCGCCAGTATTAACCAGCTTTGGACAGCCTATATGGCGACTTATCTCACGCCAGAAGAAGCAACAATCGCCAAAACTTTTGCCGCACATCGCCAGCGCTATGTGAAAGAGGCTTTGTTGCCCGCGATGGCTGCCATGCGCGTCAATGACTTAGCGACCGCGCATAGTTTGATGCTAGAAAAAGTCACACCCTTAATGGAGTCAGTGAAAAAAGCGGGTGATGAGCTGTTGCAATTGCAAATGGATGTGGCCAAGGTCGAGTTTGATTTGGCCTTGGCCCGCTACAGTTATATTCGAAATATTTCACTTAGCGTCACGATATTCGGCTTGCTCGCGGCTATCGTGTTTGGTTGGTATACGGTGAAAATCATACGCTCGCAACTCGGGGCCGAACCGGCGGAAGTGGCACGAGTTGCGCAAGCGATTGCTGGTGGTGATTTGACCCAAGAATTTGATGTCGAGCCGAGTGATCGCACGAGTTTGTTATTCAATATGCGGGAGATGAATAATAGTCTGGCAACGGTCGTCGGACAAGTACGCGGGGCCACCGACACCATCTCGACCTCGTCCACCCAAATCGCCACTGGCAATATGGATTTGTCGTCTCGGACTGAAGAGCAGGCGAGTTCATTGGAAGAAACTGCATCGGCATTGGAAGAGCTCACTAGCACCGTGCGCCATAACGCGAATAACGCCAAAGAAGCACGCAAATTAGCTGGAGATGCCTCCGACGTCGCTGTCAAAGGGGGCAATGTGGTGGCCGAAGTGGTGTCCACGATGGGTTCCATTAATGAATCCTCCAAACGTATCGTGGATATCATTAGTGTGATCGACAGCATCGCATTTCAAACCACTATTCTGGCGCTCAATGCAGCCGTGGAAGCGGCCCGCGCCGGTGAGCAAGGGCGCGGCTTTGCCGTCGTCGCCTCCGAGGTGCGCCTCTTGGCGCAACGTTCTGCCAGCGCGGCTAAAGAAATTAAGGCACTGATCGATAGCTCAGTGGAGCAGGTCGCCGCTGGCTCGCGTTTGGTTGATCAAGCGGGGTACACGATCAAGGATATCGTCAATAGTGTCCGCCGCGTGACTGAGGTGATTACAGAAATTAGCGCGGCGAGTAACGAACAATCCACAGGCATAGAACAAATCAACATCGCGATTACAGGCATGGACAATGTCACGCAACAAAATGCCGCCTTGGTCGAAGAAGCCGCCGCCGCTGCCGCCTCCTTGCAGGATCAGGCTCACGAGCTCTCAAAAATGGTGCATATTTTTAAATTGCCTGAAGTCGAACGAGCACAAGTGACCGCCTTACCTAGCAAAAAAACGCAGGTATTGCAGGCAAATTTTGCGCAGAAAGATAGGCTGCGCTTGCGGGCTTAGTCCGATTCTTCAAAATCATGTTGAAAGCTTGATGTGTGCTTTGTCGTTGGATCTTGATTTGTCGTAACATCGACTAAGAGTAAAAGACAGTTTTGCTCTTGATTTAACAGCATTTGACGTACTGCGTAGCGGGTTCCGGCTCGCGGATAACGTCGCCAAATGCCACGTCTATGGTGGATGAAATAGTGCGCGAGGCCGGTATTCATGGTTCGCGCTAAAGCGCCCCTATCCATCCACTCGAATTGTAAAACCTGCTTGGTTTTCGCATCTTGGGTAACGCAAGCTAACAGTCCTCTTTCGTCGAAATTAGGGGTGAGCGCTAGACATAGATTGACTGCTGTACTGGCCTCGCGATGTGCACTTGCTACGGGAAAATCGCTTGCTCCGCCTGCGTTCAACTCGCTTGTCGCTAAGGTTTTTACCTCGAACTTATCTAGCATCTTGCACCTCGAAATCGTGCGAACGTGTAAGCATTGGAAAAGTATCGAACCGATGTGAAAGCACAATGCAGAAGACAAAGCGTCGAGGCAAATACACCCAGATAGTCACCGTTTTTGATCTTCATTTTCACTCAACAATCCTTGCGAAATTAAGTGCAATCTAGTTGCATTTGTGCGATTGTAGAAGATAAAAATTTTATTTGCAACCATGTTGCATTAAATTTTTATTTCACTTATTATGCAACCCGATTGCAAATGCCGTGTGGTCGATTTATATTGCAACATGGTTGCAGTTAAATGGTGTTTTGCTCTGATCTTTTAATAAGATGATTTTAAATGTTGTTAAAAATTGCATGAGTGCTTTTGTTTTTTACGCATGAATTGGTCGTAGCTACGCTGTGATAGCTGATTTTCTTAGTTGAAATGCTATGTAATGCAAAGCATTTTTGATGTGTTTTGGTGTTGCTTTATGCGAAATCGTTTGCGCATAAAGCATGTTAATAAAAATAGAAAGAGGAATTTCATTAATGAAGCAAGAGAATAAACATCCCCAATTAAAGACCTTAGCTGCCCTCGTCATGGTGAGTTTTTTGGCCGCTTGCGGTGGTGGAAATGAGCGCGCAGTGTCGGATAAAAAAGATGACGCCACGGTCATGATCGATACCGCAGGTCGCCTTGCGATTACTGAAAAAGACAGTAAAAATGTGTACTTTCGTGATCTGGATAGTCACACCACCGAAGCCACGCATCAATTGGATAATGCTGGCGCGAGTCTCTATCCCAGCCCGAATGGGCGTTATGTAGTGGCGACGCAGCGCGCGCAAGATTTGGTGCAATTTATTGATGGTGGTATTTGGCAAGAAGATCACGTGAATCATCTGCATGATTACAAGCAAAGTTCCAAACTATTAGCGTGGAAATTAGTCGGTTCTCGCCCTACACACTATGATAATCAGATTGGTAAGCAGGCTGCGATTTTTATGGATGGTGATGCTACCGCCACACCGATAAAAAACGCAGGCGTGCGTTTAATCACCGAAGCGTCGATTGCCAGTGGTGCGGTGGCGGCTAGTACGGATTTGAATTTTTCTATCCATGGTTTTGCCGAGCCTATCGACAATAAATTACTGAGTGTAACGCGAGCCACTGATGCGCTCGACGTACTCCCCACCCATGTGCAGCTGTATCAGCGCAACGGCAATACGTATACGTCGGATCGTCAATTGGCGACACGTTGCGATGGTATGCATGGTAGTTACACTGCGGGCAAAACCACAGCCGTCGGTTGTCTCGATGGTGTGATGATGATCGAGCATACAGGGCCAAATACCGTGAGCGACAAAAAAATCGCGACGCCTATCCGTATCGGTACTTTGCTAGGTCATGTCAAAGCACCCGAGCAGTTTATTGCGATTGGTTCTGAAGGTGTCGCGCCAGCACCAGTAACAACGCGCTTCTATGCCATCGCCGGAAGCGCTGCCAGTGCTGCGTCAATCACGATTACGGGCTGGCAGACTGGCACGGTGCAACGTGCTTCCGGTTTTGATCGCACTGGCAATCGTTACTACGTGCTTGACAGTAAAGGCACTTTAAATATTCTTCAACGTCAAGGATCGACTTGGAGCAATGTAGCGCAAATAGCGGGTCTGATTCCTAGCATGCCAACAGCGACACCTTGGCCTAGTATCAGTGCAAATGGTGCGAAGGATGAGATCTACATCACCGACCCAGTTGCACGTCAGTTAGTCCACATTAATACGACGACGGCAAGTGTGACTTCAAGACGCGATCTCAGCTTTGTGCCTGCTGCTGCTTTGTGGACGGGAATTAGTCGATGAAAAAGCTACTGATTTGTACTGGACTGATGCTGAATTTTTCTGCTTCGGCACAGGTCAAAGATTGGAAAATCGGCGCCGTGTTGGATCTCGCTTATACCTCTAAAGAATTAGGCTTAGGGCAGCGCCAAGCCGGTCTCGCGCTTGGGCATAGTGACATCATGGCGAACGGGCCATTGGGTGCGTATTTGAGTGGGCAAGTGGGCGTGGCGGCGCACAGTCATGAAAAAAAATACGAAGCAGAATTGGAAGAAGCGTGGTTGCAAAGTCGTGCGCTGCCTTTCGGTTTGCAAGCGCGGATTGGTCGTTTTGGCTCGCAAATCGGCTACCAAAATGAGCAGCATCCCCATGCGGATGATTTTTCTGAGCGTCCCTTGGTATACCGCTCTTTTCTCGGTGGACATTGGTTTGACGATGGTCTACGTTTGAATTGGACCGCACCGACCGCGTTGTATTTGAATCTCGGCGCGGAGCTGTTTCGCGGTAATCAATTGGTGCAAGAAGCGATGCCAACGCGGCAGTTGGGCGTCGGTACGCTCACCGCTAAATTGGGGGGCGATATTGGACTCTCGCATAGTTGGCAATTGGGTCTTTCACGTGTCCACAATCGACGCGAGGCCTTGCAAGAAGATGCGCATGAGCATGAAGGCGAGGCGCATGAAGAACATCACCACGCGCACGGCGCTCTGTATCAGGGCAAGCAAATGTGGATGGCCGACTTCACTTGGAAGTGGGCGCCTGATGGTAATAACCAACGCGAGCAAATTAAAATGAATGCCGAGTTTGCGCGAGTCTCACAATTGAATCGATTTGCCAAGCCGTCGGATAAACATGTTGCCAGCTCCATTCGTTTGGTATGGCGATTTGATCCATCGTGGGAAATTGGTGGGCGCATGGATAGACTTAACGTGAGTACGCCGCATGGTGATCATTTTCATCCGGGACGCTTAAAGGAAGAGAGTGTCATGCTAGCGTGGAAGCAGAGTCATCGCCAAGTCGTGCGTTTGCAAGTGACGCAACAACGAGATGCCTATGGCATGGATCACGTTACAAAACGGTCAGTACAACTACAAACGATATTTAGTTTCGGAGCGCATGGTGCACATTCTTTCTAATTTTAAAACCACATTGAACATGGTCGCTATTGTGGGAGCGTCTGTGCTTACTACTGGCGCACAGGCCGCAACGGTGTTCGCTTGTGAGCCGGAATGGGCGGCCTTGACGCGTGTTCTATTACCCAATGCCAGCATTCATATGGCGACCCACGCCAAGCAAGACCCCCATCACATCGAAGCACGACCCGCTTTGATTGCGCAATTGCGTAGCGCAGATGTGGCCGTGTGTACTGGCGGCGAATTAGAGGCCGCGTGGCTACCGATGTTGCAACAACGCGCAGGCAATGCCAAAGTGCAAGACGGTGCGCAGGGCATGTTTTTTGCGGCGGATCATGTGCAAATGATCGACCCACGTCCGGGCACGATCGCGACGCCGTTTTCGGGAGATGTGCATGCGCAAGGGAATCCGCATTTTCATGTTGATCCCTATCGCCTATTAACGATATCGCAGGCCTTGGCGCAACGATTTGCGATTTTGTTCCCACAAGAAGCGGGCATGATCACGAAACGTTCTGAGGCTTTTACCCAGACGTGGACTGAACAGATTAAACGTTGGGAGCAACGCGCTAGTACTTTGAAAGGGATGCGCATCGCTGGTCAGCACACGACTTTTGCGTATTTGTGGCGTTGGTTGGGCATACTTCAAGTCAGTGATTTAGAACCAAAACCGGGGATGGCACCAACACCATCGCACTTACAAACGCAG
>CAYXJI010000198.1:0-576 GCA_964465175.1 uncultured Burkholderiaceae bacterium
AAACATTTCAGAGTATCCATCCTTATTTCCTTAGTCTTACTGACACTAGCTGGCTATTGGGGTTACACCCACGGCGGTATCAATACGGCCTTGACCGCCCTCGGCATTGCCTCCATCTTGGCGATCTTAGAAATCTCGCTGTCCTTTGACAATGCCGTAGTAAATGCCTCGGTGCTGAAAAATTGGAATGCGTTTTGGCAGAAATTATTTTTGACGGTGGGTATCGTGATCGCGGTATTTGGTATGCGTCTGGTATTTCCTTTGGTGATCGTCGCGATGGCGGCTGACCTTGGCTTGATGGAGGTGTGGGATTTAGCGATCAATAATCCTAAGGCGTTTTCTACCCATTTAGTCAGTCATCATGCCGAAGTGGCGGCCTTTGGCGGGGTGTTTTTATTGCTGGTATTTTTGAATTTTATTTTCGATGATAAGAAAGACATGCACTGGTTGGGGCGCATAGAAGAAAAATTTTCTTCCTTCGGCACCATAGGTTCCATCCCCGTATTGACCGCCCTCCTGGTCGTCGTGGCTAGCGTAAATCTGGTCGAAGCAGCGCAAGCCTATGCGGTGTTATTG
>CAYXJI010000198.1:586-1048 GCA_964465175.1 uncultured Burkholderiaceae bacterium
GGCGGGCATCTGGGGCATTATTACTTATGTCAGTGTAGATTTCATTAGCAGTCTTTTAGAAAAAGAAGAAGCGACTGATATCAATGTTGGTGCGGTGGTCAAAAGTGGCGGCATCGGTGGTTTCTTGTATTTAGAGGTATTGGATGCATCTTTTTCATTCGATGGTGTCATCGGCGCGTTTGCAATTACTAGTGATGTGGTCATCATTATGTTGGGCTTGGCAATCGGCGCTTTTTTTGTCCGCTCGATGACCGTGTATCTGGTGCGTCAGGGGACTTTGGAAGAGTATGTTTTCCTTGAACATGGCGCCCATTACGCGATTGGTATTCTGGCTTTGGTTATGTTTGCGAGTATGAAATTTCACATCCCCGAAATTTTTACTGGATTAATCGGCGTCGCGTTTATTGTGGCGTCTTTATGGTCGTCGATTCAACATCGCAAACTTGATACTAATTAAAGACG
>CAYXJI010000198.1:1058-5756 GCA_964465175.1 uncultured Burkholderiaceae bacterium
TTAAAGACGACAAATAAGGTGGCGCGAATATTGCATTACTAAACTGTGCTCGGCCGATCTTAGTTGATCTCATCTGAATTTTGGCCGCCCACATTTTACTCATGCACGATTTGACACCTTATTCATGGAGCTTTGTTTGTCTCAACCTCATGCGCCCAAGCTGAAAATCGTCGTCATCAATACCGTGACGCCGGCCTCGGAGGACACCCATGATCCGGCGCTGCAACTGCAAATCGCCCGGTCGAGCGCCTTAAGAATAGGCTTGCTGCAAGCTGACTACAATATTATTGCCTCCATCCCCGGCGACATGTATCTGATCGATCGACTCACGCAATTGCAGCCTGACTTGATCATTATCGATGCAGAATCCGATGCTCGTGATGTCTTGGAAGAATTAGTCATCGTCAGTCGTGACGCGCCGCGCCCTATCGTCTTATTCACCGAAGATGGCAATCCTTCCCAGCTAGCCGCCGCGATGGCAGCGGGCGTAGCCGCTTATGTGGTGGCAGGCTTACAAGTCGATAGAGTCAAACCCGTATTAGAGGTAGCGATGGCGCGCTTTAACGCCGATCAAAAACTACGCTCAGAATTATCCGATACCAAAACCAAGTTAGCCGAACGCAAAACCATAGAGCGCGCCAAAGGCTTATTAATGGAACGTCATCGTCTCAGCGAAAACGAAGCCTATCAAAAGCTACGCAAGCAAGCGATGGAAAAAAATCTCAAATTAGTCGATCTGGCACAACGCATTTTGGATGTCGCGGATTTGCTGGGTTAAACCCACTAGGTCTGGTCGTTTTTGGTGCATCGCACCAAATTGGGCTCCAAATCAGTGCAGAATTTTTTTCACAATGAAGCAATCCTAAAACTCTCAGAGCAGACAAGCGATAAGACCAGTTGGCACAGTATTTGCAAGTACAAGATCAAGTACCTTATCGGTACAGACAGAAATTTGCTAACGGCGGTAAATTTCTCAGGAAGATTTGATTAAGAATAGCGAGCTTAGCAAAGAAAAAATGCGAGGCCTAAAACCTTAATCAGCACTTCCAAAAAGACAAAGGCGTCTTCCTACCTAACTCTGACGAGTCGGGTAGTAAGACGCCTTTTTTCGTTTTGATCATGCAAATTGAAGTCCAACACGCTGGAGCGAAACCATGAATAAGCACGTCAACCACTCAAACGAAACAGGTGCCCTAGATGACACATCTCCTGCCAATGCAGCCAACGCAGCGAATCCAAACACGACTGCACATAATCCCTCGCGTCGCAACCTCATTCAAGGTGCTGGCGTACTCGCCGCAAGCAGCATGTTAGGCCTCAGTGCAATTAATAGCGCATGGGCAGCTGGCTCGGACAAACCGGAAAAAGAAGAAGTCAAAATCGGCTTTATTCCTTTGACTGATTGCGCCTCGGTGGTCATCGCCTCGGTCATGGGCTTTGACAAAAAATACGGCATCAAAATCATTCCGACCAAGGAATCCTCTTGGGCCAGCGTGCGCGATAAATTGGTGAATGGGGAAATCGATGCCGCGCATGTTTTGTATGGGCTGGTGTATGGCGTGCAGCTAGGCATCGGTGGCGCTAAGAAGGACATGAATATCCTGATGACGCTGAATAATAATGGGCAAGCCATCACGCTATCGAAAAAATTGGCCGACAAAGGCGCAGTCGATGGTGCCGGTCTCGCCAAACTAATGACACGTGAAAAACGTGAGTACACTTTCGCCCAAACTTTTCCGACCGGGACGCATGCCATGTGGCTGTATTACTGGTTGGCGGCGCACGGCATTAATCCACTGAAAGACGCCAAAGTCATCACCGTACCACCACCACAAATGGTCGCTAATATGCGGGTCGACAATATGGATGGCTATTGCGTCGGTGAGCCTTGGAATCACCGCGCCGTGGTCGATGGCATAGGCATCACCGCCGCCACCACGCAAGACATCTGGCGCGATCATCCTGAAAAAGTTTTAGGCTGTACGGCAGAGTTTTCAAAAAAATATCCCAACACCGCACGCGCCGTGGTCGCAGCGATTTTAGATGCCAGTCGCTGGATCGATGCCTCGCTGATGAATAAACAAAAAATGGCAGAAATCATCGCCGAAAAGTCCTACGTCAACACGTCCGTCGATGTCATCAATCAACGCATTATGGGGCGCTATCAAAATGGCTTGGGCAAGACTTGGGACGATCCTCACTATATGAAATTCTTCAATGATGGCGCGGTGAACTTCCCTTACTTATCGGATGGCATGTGGTTCCTAACTCAGCACAAGCGTTGGGGTTTGTTGAAAACCGATCCAGATTATCTGGGCGTGGCCAAAGCCGTGAATCGTATCGACATCTACAAAGACGGTGCAGCGATGGCAAAAGTCAACGTGCCCAAAGAGGCGATGCGTAAGAGCAAGCTGATAGATGGCACGCTGTGGGATGGACAAAATCCTGCTGCCTATGCTGCCGCATTCAAGATCAAGGCTTAAGGAGTTGTTATGACCAGCCTGCTCTCGACTTATAGCGCCAGCACGGATGCCAGCCTGACCGATCAGGGCACAGCTGCCATCGGCGCGCCGACGCCCTCGCAAACACCCAAGAAAGACATCAAGATGGCAAGCGCTCCTTCATTCTCGCGCAGATCTTCGATCAAGCTAAAAGCCCTAGTTTTAAGCATGGTGCCGCAATGCTTAGGGCTCGCTTTGCTGGTGTTAATCTGGACCATCATCGCCGAAAAAAACAACGCCCTCCCCTCGCCGTGGGTCACTTTGCAAGAAGCGATCAAATTATTTTCTGATCCTTTTTATCAAAATGGCCCCAACGATCAAGGCATCGCTTGGAATATTTATGCCTCACTAAAACGGGTCGCGGTCGGCTTTGGTTTGGCTGCGGTCGTCGGCATTCCACTCGGCTTCATGATAGGTCGGTTTAGCTTTATGGCGGGCATGTTCAATCCGATTATCAGCCTGCTCAAACCGGTCTCGCCCCTGGCCTGGCTGCCGATTGGCCTGATGGTATTCAAAGCCGCCGATCCGGCCGCCATCTGGGTGATCTTCATCACGGCCGTCTGGCCCATGATCATCAACACCGCTGTCGGTGTCAGCAAGGTGCCACAGGATTACCTCAACGTGGCACGCGTGCTTAACCTGTCCGAATGGAAGATTTTGACCCGTATTTTATTGCCTAGTGTCTTGCCGTATATGTTGACTGGTGTGCGTTTAGCCATAGGCACCGCATGGCTGGTAATCGTGGCAGCAGAGATGCTCACGGGCGGTGTTGGTATTGGCTTTTGGGTTTGGGATGAATGGAACAACTTGAATGTGCCCCACATCATCATCGCGATTGTGGTGATTGGTTTAGTCGGACTGCTATTAGAACAAGCGCTAGTGGCGCTGGCGCGCGCTGTCACCTACGAAGAAACAGGAGCCTAAGCACATGGACGCGAACGAAAAAAAATACCTAGAAGTGCAGCAAGTGGAAATGCGTTTTGATACCAAAAAAGGCAGCTTTCATGCGCTCACCGATATCAATCTGCGCATCGCCAAAGGTGAATTCATTACCCTTATTGGTCACTCCGGTTGTGGCAAATCGACCCTATTAAATCTCATCGCTGGCTTGACCACCGCCACATCTGGTGCGCTCTTATGCGCCAATCGGGAAATCTCAGGGCCGTCACCCGAACGTGGTGTGGTATTTCAAAATCACTCATTACTGCCTTGGCTCACTTGTTTTGAAAACGTTTATCTGGCGGTAGAACGCGTGTTTGCAGCCAGCGAGAGCAAGGCAGAACTAATCAATCGCACCAGCAGAGCTTTGGCCTTAGTCGGCTTGAGCGCCGCCGACAAAAAGCGCCCGCATGAAATCTCTGGGGGCATGAAACAACGCGTAGGCATCGCCCGCGCGCTCGCCATCGAGCCCAAAGTTTTATTGATGGACGAACCCTTCGGCGCACTCGACGCACTGACCCGCGCCCACTTGCAAGACGAGTTACTCAACATCGTCGCCACCACACAATCCACCGTCGTGATGGTCACGCATGATGTCGATGAAGCGGTACTACTATCGGACAAAATTGTGATGCTCACCAATGGCCCGGCAGCGACTATCGGCGAAATCTTGTCCGTGGGCTTAGCCCGACCACGCGAACGAGTAGCACTGGCGAACGACGCGCAATATGCCAAATATCGCAGCGCGGTGCTGAAATTTTTGTATCACCGCCAATCGCATCCGAGCAAAGAAGTCGCCTAGAGCATCAAAAAACATTAAGGATTTTCATCATGAAAAAACTCAAACTCGTCATGGTCGGCAATGGGATGGCAGGTGTTCGCACTTTGGAAGAACTGCTGAAAATCGCGCCCGATTTGTACGACATTACGGTCTTCGGCGCGGAGCCTTATGCCAATTACAATCGTATTTTGTTATCACCCGTTTTAGCGGGTGAACAAACCATCAAAGACATTATGCTCAATGATGTGGACTGGTATGCCGACAATCACATCACGCTGCATCTGGGTAAAAAGATCGTCAAGATAGATCGCTATAAACGTGTTGTCATCGCCGAAGACGGCATGGAAACCGAGTACGATAGATTGCTGATCGCCACCGGTTCTACACCATTCATGCTGCCTGTGCCGGGCAAAGATTTACAAGGTGTGATTGCCTATCGCGACATCCACGATACCAATGCCATGATCGCTGCGGCCG
>CAYXJI010000198.1:5777-7067 GCA_964465175.1 uncultured Burkholderiaceae bacterium
CATACACATGCCGTCGTGATTGGTGGCGGCTTGTTAGGTTTAGAGGCTGCCAATGGTTTGAAGATGCGCGGCATGCATGTCTCGGTCGTGCATCTACCTACTTGGTTGATGGACAGACAGTTGGATTTAACTGCTGGCAAGATGCTACAAAAATCCTTAGAAGATCGCGGACTCAATTTTCTATTAGAGAAAAATACCGAAGCCCTACTCGGCGATGAAAACGGGCATGTGAAAGCCATCCGTTTTTCTGATGGTTTAGAAATTCCTACGCAATTGGTGGTGATGGCAGTTGGTATTCGTCCGAATACCGCTTTGGCGGAGTCTGCCGGACTGTATTGCAATCGCGGTCTGATCGTCAACGACACCATGCAAACTTACGACCCGCGCATTTACGCGGTCGGTGAATGCGTGAACCATCGTGGCACGGTGTATGGTTTGGTCGCGCCGCTCTTTGAGATGGCCAAAGTCTGTGCCAATCATTTGGCGAATTTTGGTATCGGTCGCTATCAAGGCTCGGTCACTTCCACCAAACTCAAAGTCACGGGTATCGATCTATTTTCTGCGGGTGATTTTTCGGGCGGTAAGGACACGGAAGAAATCGTCTTGTCCGACCCCATCGGTGGCGTCTACAAAAAATTAGTATTAAAAGACGACAAGCTGATCGGTGCGTGCTTGTATGGCGATACGGTTGATGGTAGTTGGTATTTCAAATTACTACGCGAAGGAAAAAACATTGCCGAGATTCGCGACTCATTGATGTTTGGCGAATCAAATACCGGCGATGTCGGTCACGAAGGCCACACCAAAGCAGCAGCGATGCCAGACACAGCCGAAGTCTGCGGTTGCAATGGCGTGTGCAAAGGCACGATCGTCAAAGCGATCAAAGAAAAAGGTCTATTCACTTTAGAAGACGTACGCAAACACACCAAGGCATCGGCATCCTGCGGTTCATGTACCGGCTTGGTCGAGCAGATTATTATGTTCACGGCTGGTGGCGATTACTCCGCCACGCCCAAAGCCAAAGCCATGTGTTCATGCACCGATCATTCCCATCATGCGGTGCGTGAAGCGATCAAAGTCAATCACTTATTGACCGTGGCCTCGGTGCAGCAATTCATGGAATGGCGCACACCCAATGGTTGCGCGAGTTGCCGCCCAGCTTTGAATTACTACTTGATTTCGACGTGGCCAAAAGAAGCAGTCGATGATCCGCAATCGCGTTACATCAATGAACGCTCGCACGCGAATATCCAAAAAGATGGCACCTATTCTGTCGTGCCCCGGATGTGG
>CAYXJI010000199.1:0-7058 GCA_964465175.1 uncultured Burkholderiaceae bacterium
TGTACCAAAAGTATGGTGATTATTATGCAACTCTTCGCCACCAATCAAAATTCCCCAAGGCACGATATTCGTCGCGGCATCCGCGCATTCGTAATTACGATACCCCCAGTAGTGACCAATGCCATTAATAATGCCGGCAGCAGTTACTGGGATCCACATCATTTGTACTGCCCACACCGTAACACCAAGGACACCGAACAACATAAAATCGATGATCAACATCAAAGCCACACCTTGCCAACTGAAACGCGTATACAAATTGCGCTCCATCCAATCATCGGGCGTGCCGTGACCATATTTGCTGATGGTTTCTAAATTCTTCGATTCAGTACGATATAACTCGGCACCTTCGAACAAGACTTTTTTAATGCCGCGTGTCACCGGGCTATGCGGGTCTTCTTCGGTTTCGCATTTAGCGTGATGTTTACGATGCACCGCCGCCCATTCTTTGGTCACTTGGCCGGTCGTTAGCCACAGCCAAAAACGAAAAAAATGACTAGGAATCGCGTGCAATTCCAAAGCGCGATGCGCTTGGCAACGATGTAAAAAAATCGTGACGCTGGCAATCGTAATGTGCGTCACCACTAGGGTAAAGATGAATATTTGCCAGTTGGAAGCGCGGGTAAAGCCATTACCCAGAAAATCCATAGCTAAATCAATAAAATTACTCAAGATATAAGGACTCCTAATACACTGCGCAGCCTAGCTGCGACAGATAACATTTCTCAAAAACATCTTTATTTTACGCTGATTTCAGCCTGTGTCTTCACTGGGTCTTGAAATAGCCGCACTTCGCGTTGCGGATAAGGTAATTCCACGCCGCGCGCTCGAATCAATACCAAAATGGCACGATTCACATCCGAAATCACATTATTTCTCCCATTTTCGGGGTCTTCAATCCAAAACCCCACCCGCAATTCAAAACCATCGGCGCCAAAGCGTAAAAGATAGGCTGAGGGTTCAATATTGGCAGAAACGCGCGCCACTTGTGATACGGTTTCTACCAAGGCCGGAAATAAGGCATCCAGATCCGTATCATAGGCAACTGTGAAGTCCGTCACCAAGACAACGGCACGATCTGTGAGTGACAAATTTTGAACAGGATTCGATACCAACATCTCATTGGGAATAATGGATTCCACGCCATCAGACCCTTTCAACACCGTGTAACGCGTATTAATTTGCGTCACGGCGCCACTAAATTTATCGACCGTAATCATGTCGCCTATCGCCAAACTACGGTCGAATAAAATAATGAATCCTGAAACATAACTACTGGTAATTCTTTGCAAACCCAGACCCAACCCAACCCCTAGAGCACCACCAAATACCGATAGCACGGTCAAATCGATGCCAACCAAGGACAGGCTGATCAAGATCGCCGATAAGATAAGGATAGCTCTTCCTGCACGCGACAACACGACCCGCAAAGACGAATGCATATTCGGAATCAACATCAATCGCGCTTCTAGCAAAGCACTCACCCAAAACGCCAACACCAAGGTCAACGCGACCGAGGCAACGCCCTGTAAGATTGCCAACACCGTCACTTTGCTTTTGCCTATCGGGAGCACGATGTCATCGAGCGCGGAAAAAATGCTATCCCACATGCCGGTAAAATGAAGAACCAAGGCCAACCAGACAAAGGTGGCGAATACTTTTTCAAATAAAAGCATCGCGCTACCCACAGTGCCATCACGGACAAAAGCGCGGCGTATCACATAAAAACTGAAACGAATTAAGGCAAAGGAACTCAAGATAGGAAAAAACAACTTGAGTAATCCCGTGTGTTGAAATTTACCAAGAACTAACTTGGCAAAGAACAGAAAGACCAAGGCCAATAAAGGCCACAAGACACGTGAAAAACTTTCGACGCCAATTTTAAGCACATCGGAACTTTGATCAACAGTTCTAAAGTATCGATGTATCGTGCGCGATAAAAACCAGGCGAGAAAGAAGCAACTCAACAAAGCGACTAATTGAAATAACAGACTTGGATTGCCCAAGTCTGCGGTTATTTCGTTGATTAATCGTGACAGTGAATGTGTTTCCATCATGGATAAGGAGGATGCTGCGGTAAAAACTTTAAACAAAACGAAAATCCAAATTTAATCAACTTTTTTAAAACTACTCGACTACTACTCGGCAACTTCGCCTGCGTCTGACGCGTCTTTTTCGGCAGCCTCAGTGGCAGCCTCAGTGACGACTTTCGGCGCAACTTTATTACGCTGAAACACTGCCGCAAAGAAGCCATCCGTATTGTGGACATGCGGATAAAGCTTCAAATAATCACCCATTTCCAATTGGATTTTTTGCTCTTCCAATACTTGCGAAACTGGTAGCAAACTAAAGTCTGGATGCCCGACCAAAAATTGCTCGACAATGCCTTCGTTCTCTTCATCTAAAATACTGCAAGTCGCATATACCAAACGGCCGCCACCTTTGACCAAGCGGGCTGCGCTATCGAGAATGGAAGCTTGTTTCACATTCAGCTCCGCGACGCCAACTTCTGTCTGACGCCATTTCACATCAGGATTACGACGCAAAGTACCCAAACCACTGCATGGCGCATCGACCAAGACACGATCCAATTTACCCGCCAATCGCTTGATCTTGGCATCACGTTCATGGGCGATGACCACAGGATGGACATTTGACAAACCGCTGCGCGCCAAACGTGGCTTTAATTTTGCCAAACGTTTTTCCGAAATATCAAAGGCATATAAACGCCCCGTATTACGCATCGCTGCGCCCAGCGCGAGGGTTTTACCGCCTGCGCCAGCACAGAAATCAGCCACCATTTCACCACGTTTCGCGCCTAAAATTTGCGCTAATACTTGACTGCCTTCATCTTGCACTTCTATCGTGCCGTCTTTAAATAGGGGCAGGTTTTGGATAGACGGTTTTTTGATGATACGCAAACCGAGTGCAGAATACGGCGTCGCCTCGGCCAAAATCGGTGCTTGGGCTAAGGAAGCAATCACGTCTTCACGATTAGCCTTCATAGCATTGACACGCAAATCCAAAGATGCTGGCGCGTTCAAAGCGCTTGCCAACTTCATGGCTTCTTCATCGCCAAATTTGGTCGAAAGCTTTTGCCATAACCATTCTGGCAGATTCGATTTCAAAGAAAATGGTAAATGGCTGCGATCAATTTCCATCACACGGCGCAACCACACATCTTCGTCTTCGCTCAGACCGCCTAAAGAATCGATACCCACCGCATCGGCGAGCCCCAAGAGCGTGAGTCGACGCATCGGCGAGCCTGTACCCGATTCAGAGAAACTGGTGTACACACTTTTATTCCGCAACAAGCCGTAAATCGCTTCCGCAATCACGCCGCGTTCTCGTCCACCTAATCGCGGATTCTCGCGAAAATAACGTGACAAAGTGCTGTCGGCAGGCGCAGTAAAACGCAAAACTTCGCGTAACACGGCTTCGGTGTGGCCTATTATGGCGGGTGGTAATCTCATGTTTTTCCTCTGTAAATACGATTAGATCGCGCAGGTGTCTGCGTCAGATCCATTAACAATCACGCGATTGCCTTTAACCACTAACTTGCCTTCGACGAATAAACGTACGGCACGTGGATAAATTTGATGTTCTTTGATCAGTAATTTTTGTGCCAAGCTATCTTCCGTGTCACCACGCTCGATACGCACACAAGCCTGATCAATAATCGGTCCATGGTCTAATTCAGCGGTCACGAAATGCACCGTTGCACCGTGAAATTTAACGCCCGCGTCCAAAGCTTGTTGATGCGTATGCAGACCAACAAAACTAGGCAGCAAAGACGGATGAATATTCATAATACGATTTTCAAAATGCTGCACGAATTGCGGCGTCAAAATGCGCATGAAACCGGCCAGCACGACCAAATCCGCTTGATATGCATCAATCGCTTCGACCAAGGCCGCATCGAAACTTTCTCGGTTTCCGAAGGCTTTGCTTTCGACGACAAGTGTAGGAATGCCTTGGCTAGCAGCATAGGCCAAGCCCGCCGCATCCGGCTTATTACTGATGACTGCGGCGATGTGGGCTGGCCATTGTTGGGATTGTGCAGCTTGGACGATAGCTTGCATATTGCTACCACGTCCAGAAATAAGGATGACGATTTTTTTCATTGCGGCATTGTACCTCTGTCGCGGTCTAAGCCCAAGTGAAAAGCCTGAATTTGCAGAAATACCGGTGTTTTCAATATCAGTAAATTAATTACTCAAAAGAATAGAAAACTCTAAAAGCCACCTTCTTTTTGGCCCAATATTCGGCGGCATCACGAAATACGTCGAGCAAAGTTTCGCGCAATTCCTTATCAAAAAATTCAGTATTTGGCAAATGTTCTATGACCACGACGAAGCCATTTTGCGGCCCCGCCTTGTACACTAAATCGGTCAAGCAGTCATACAGGGCATCAAAATTATTCCCAAAATG
This sequence comes from uncultured Burkholderiaceae bacterium, assembly GCA_964465175.1. Classification (GTDB taxonomy): domain Bacteria; phylum Pseudomonadota; class Gammaproteobacteria; order Burkholderiales; family Burkholderiaceae_D; genus Undibacterium. Next base: position 4,432 of record CAYXJI010000199.1, read on the forward strand.
CTGTGGAAAACAAAAGGCCTCGGCTATCGTGCCGAGTACCTGCAATTTATCTTGCGCGTGGCGACAATCGGCATATAAGAAATGCTGCCCTGTCGCGCTGGCTTCCACTTGCAAATCGAGACTACGAAAAGCGCGGATGGACTGCACGGCATTGGGGCTAACGCTACTTAACAAACTCATTTCATCCTCATTTTATTTTTTGATCATGATTCCCAATAGGGGCAAACATTATTCCTTGATACGCTTGAAACTCGCATAGTGATCCGCCGTATAGTAAAACTCACGAAACACGAGGCGCTCGCCACCTGCAATGATGCGACGTGCGCCGCGATTGCGGGCATAAGGCGTTTTGACGGTAAATTCGCGATAGTAACCGCGTTGACGCTTGGGCAATAGACCTTCGTAATTACCAAAGGTAGAACCATCTTTCTCATAGGGAAATGGCCCACCCTGTTTAATCAGCAGCAGAGTTTGACGTGCTTCTGGCGGTAAATCCTGAAGCTTAATTTGAGAGCCAATTTGAGAACCATCTTGCGCTAAGAGGCTGACACTCACACCCAGCCAGAGTGTCAAAATCACAAAAATTTGTCTTATGCGCACTGTCATTTTATTCATTATCATCAAAAAATCCACCGGAACAATTTGCATAGCATAAACGCATGCCTTGTTCTTGGCAAACTCTGCATTAGAAACTGCGCCTTGGGCTCGCTAGCTTAGGAAATAGCTTCTTCTAAGATCGGCTCGGTTTGTTTGACTGGCGACTGTGATTTGAAAAACTGAATTACCTCCGCTTTCATCGCGTGCGTATCTTTCATACCTAAGGCGATCAACTCCTGCGTATAACTGGATTCAAACAACAAATAAGATGCTAAAGCAGAGCCACGCACATCAGTGGCGCCGATGCCTCCCAACATGGTACGGACGGGCAAAGGCAAGCGCTGTGTGTGACGGCTGGCAATTTCATCGAGCCGCTCTGAAGGCGCAATTACCAAGAGATCCACAGGCTTTAAGGGCGTTTTTTCTAGCAAATCTGGCGGCAACATCGACAAGGTTTTATTAATGCGAGTTAAGCGCTCAATATCCACCGCCAAACTATCCAAAAAAATACTCGACATGGCATGACCGGCAATTTGTGCCAAACTAGGATAAGTCGCCATCTCGAAATTTTGTCGCGCAGGCTCGCTCAAGCGCCCCGCCCCGACGATCAATACTTTACTTGCGCCTAAGTGAATCGCGGGTGAAATCGGTGCCAGTTGGCGCATAGAGCCGTCACCGCAATATTCCAGATGCCCGCCCCAATTTAAGGGAATGGAAGGGAAGATAAAGGGAATCGCTGAAGATGCCAGCAAATGTTGCACCCCAATAAAATCACGTTGTGCCAAGCGCTGACTACGCACCCAAGGCTCGATGTCTTTTAAGGTCTGGTAAAAAGTTAAATGATGCCCTGTGGTGTAGGACGATGCCGTAACCGCCAAGGCTTGCAGATCACCGGTTTCAAACGCCTTATCTAAGCGCTCCATATCCAGCATGCGATGCAATAAGCCAGACAATGGCGAATTATCGAGCAAAGAAGTCGGCGGGGATTTGCGCCATTTATTCAGCAACCAGCCGAAGGACATAATCGACAGCCAACGCGCGCCGGAGCGGATCACGCCTAAAGAGTCAGCGCGATAAACTTGGGCGGCTTCAAAATTGCTCCAAACATGCATGATGCTATCGACTGACTCTTTAAAATGGTCAATACGAGACGCCAACGCAGTCGCATTAATGGCACCAGCGGAGGTGCCACAAATAATGCCAAAGGGATTTTTTGTGGCGTCCCAGCCCTGCGCTAACAGGATATCCGAGATCGCTTTGAGAACACCGACTTGGTAGGCGGCACGCGCACCGCCTCCCGTCAGTATCAAGCCAGTTGTGGCATTACTATTCATTCCAATTCCACCCTAAATTGCAAACCTAGTTTTAAGGTCTAGTTTATTCGCGTACAAGACAATTGTCTGTAAGAATGCGGCAAAGTGTGAGTTTTTAGAGCAGAAATTGGAAATTTTATTTTGGTTGCATACGAATCGCGCCATCCAAGCGTATGGTTTCGCCATTCAGCATCATGTTTTCGATGATCGCTTTCGCCAATTGCGCGTATTCATTTGGCTTACCTAAACGAGATGGGAACGGTACCATTTTGCCTAAAGCATCTTGTACCTCTTGCGGCATACCTAATAACATCGGCGTTTCAAAGATACCTGGAGCGATCGTCATCACGCGGATACCATTGCGTGACAAATCGCGTGCCATAGGCAAAGTCAAACCAACCACCGCTGCTTTAGAAGAAGCATAAGCAGCTTGTCCCATTTGACCATCAAATGCCGCTACCGAAGCCGTATTGATGATGACGCCGCGCTCCTCCTGGATCGCGTCGGTTTTGCTCATCGCTTCTGCCGCCAGACGTGCCATATTAAAAGTGCCGACCAGATTGATATTCACGACGCGTTGGAATAATTCCAAAGGATGAGCGCCGTCTTTACCAACGGTTTTCACGGCGGGCGCAACGCCTGCGCAATTGATCAAACCGCGCAAAGTACCCGCTGCTGTTGCCGCTGCGACGACCGCTTGGCCATCTGCTTCTTGGG
>CAYXJI010000200.1:0-7050 GCA_964465175.1 uncultured Burkholderiaceae bacterium
GACAACAATATGACCACACCCAAACGCAATCCCTTCCCCCGCGCCTTCTACGTCGCCAACACCATGGAGATTTTTGAACGTCTCGCTTGGTACGGCTTCTTCACTTTATCTTCACTCTACATCACCAGCCCAACTGCCCAAGGTGGCTTGGGTTTTACTGATAAGGAACGTGGCTTCTTGCAAGGAATGATTCCGTTTTTACTCTATTTACTACCTGTGATTACGGGGGCGCTGGCCGACCGCTTTGGTTATCGCCGCATGTTCTTGATTTCTTTTGCGATCATGTGTCCGTCTTATTATTTACTCGGGCAGGTGCATAGTTTCTGGACGTTTTTTATGGTGTTTCTGGCTGTTGCGGTTGGCGCTGCTTGCTTTAAACCTGTGGTGGTGGGCACGATAGGGCGCTCTACTGATGACAGCAATCGCGGGCTTGGTTTTGGCGTGTTTTATACCATGGTGAATATCGGTGGTTTTATCGGGCCGTTTATCGCTGGTTATGTGCGTGCGGTGAGTTGGGATTTGGTGTTTGTGATGTCGGCGATTTGGATAGGGATTAACTTTATTCCGGCGCTGTTTTTCTACAAAGAGCCTGAGCACGATGCGAGCAAAGATCAGCGTAGTTTGAAATTGGTTTTGCTCGAAGCGCAAGAAGTGCTCGGTAACGGTCGTTTGGCGTTGATGGTGGTGCCAGCGATTATTGCGCTGATGGTGACGACGCGGATGGGCATAGCCTTTCATTTTTATTTGATGGGCGTGCTGGGGTGGGTGGTGCTGAATTTGCTTTGGTCAGTGTTAACTAAAAATGCCTCATCCTCGGCGTGGTATGTGCAAAAGGTGAAAGTTGGCAATGTTCCCTTCGTTTTGTATTTAGCGATCTTGACCGGATTTTGGGTGGTGTATTTTCAATTATTTACCACGCTGCCTGTGTTTATTCGCGATTTTGTCGATACCAAGGATTTGGTGCTGGCATTGCAGCAGTTCTGGCCTTCTTCGCTGGAGTTCTTGGCGAGTGTGAATCTCGAACAATTGAGCGGCGCACTGCCAGCCTTGGCGCAAAAATATCATGCTGGTATGGATGCCATCGCGCTAAAACAATTGGCGTTTGATTTGGCCAACTATAAAGTGATGGTGCCGGATGAAGTCTTGCGCACCGGCTTGCTGGCTATCCAACAAGGACAGATGTTGCCCGCGACACTCGCGCAACAATGGGCGCATCAATACCGACAAGTCAATCCTGAATACCTCGTCAATGTTGGTTTCGGTTTAATCGTCTTATGTCAGATTGCAATCAGCGCCTATATTCAACGTTGGCGTGCCTTACCGATTTTGGTCTTTGGCACCGTCGTGCTGAGTGTCGGGATCGCCCTGTGTGGTTTGGGTACTGGCTTGGCAATCGGTGGTACGGCAGTGTTGGTGGCAGTGGTGGTGTTTTCGATTGGCGAAATGATCGCCTCGCCCAAGAGCCAAGAGTATGTGGCGGCGATTGCGCCCAAAAGCAAAACCGCAATGTATATGGGTTACTACTTCGTTTCGATGGCGCTCGGTAATTTGTTCGCTGGTTTGTTATCTGGTTGGGCTTATACCGCGATTGCCAAAGAGATGAATCAGCCTATGCTGATGTGGTTATTGTTCGCCGTGATTGGCTTGGTGACGGCGATTGCCTTGTTGATTTTTAATGCTTGGTTGAAGCGCCGCTCCGATTGATTAGCTGACATCGCCTGATCTAGCGTTTCATGTCGCGATATGTGTGTTTCAGGCGAGTCAATTTACCATTCGTCTTTTTATCATTGCTCAAAGCGGCAAGCAAATGGATACTGCGTATTCTGTGCCTGACCTATGCAAATTGGACGGCGCATAGTTTAGCTAATTTCCATTGAATGAATGAGAGAGGACGATGATGAAAGAAATAATGGTACGTGCGCTACTCAGCGCATTGGCGCTAGGGGCGGTTAGCGCAGTCACCGCAGCTCCACATGATACCGCGCCGACCGTGGCCGCAAAAACCGTAGTCGAACAGGCGTGGGTACAAAAGAGTAATGAGAACGCTAAGCTACTTTTAAATTTCATGGGCAAATACAGCCCTGAAGGCGCTGGTGGTTTAGGTGTCGATGGCTTGGATGAACAGATCACGGATATGTCACGTGATTTATTCGATGCCAAAAACAGAGAAGTCTTGGCCATTATCGCCGAATACCAAAAGCGTTTAAAGGCCGAAACGCATCCAAAAATCAAACAAGATTTGCATATCTTGATCACTAGCGCAGAAGACTTCATGCGTACAGAAGCACTGACGCGCAAACACTTTGTACCATTCGTGGATGTGACTTCGATGATATTCGGTGTCATGCGTCAAACCTTAGACCCGCGTATTCCAGCTGAGCGTCAAAAAACTATGTTGGTGCGTTTGAATAAATATACCGGTTTGATCAAAGGCTATCGCCCCATCACCGAGTTAGCAAAAGAGCGCATGCAGGAAAGAATGAAGGCCAATTCAAAATTGATAGGTCCGTATAAAGTCGAAGTCGAACAAGTCTTGAGCAAATCCCCCACCATGATCGCGGGTATGAAAACCATGTTGGAAAAAAGTGGTTTGAAGGATTGGGAAAAAAGCTTCGCCGCCTTAGAGCAACAATTAAGCGCGTACAACGCCATGGTCAAGAGCGAAGTCATACCGCTGGCGCGTACCCAACATCAATTACCAGCCGAAGTCTATGCCGATAACTTGCGTCAATATGGCGTGGATATTAAGCCAGAAGAGTTAAGCGCCAAAGCCCTGACCTCTTTTGCCGAAATCCGCAATCAAATGGTGATTACCGCCGGTATCTTGGCAAAAGAACGCAATTTGCCCGACGCGGATTATCGCGCCGTCATTCGTGAATTAAAGAAAGAGCAGATCGCCAAAGACAAGGTCATGCCTTTGTATGAAGCGCGATTGGCAGACATTGAAGCCACCATACGCAAAGAGAAAATCGTCTCACTGCCAGATCGCAAGGCAAAAATCCGTTTAGCCAGTGACGCCGAAAATGCACAACAGCCTGCACCCCACATGAGTCCGCCACGTCTGATTGGTAACACCGGTGAATATGGTGAATTCGTTTTAACTACTGGCATGCCTCCCGATCCTAGTGGTAAGGTTTTGCGCTTCGATGACTTTACCCATGAAGCAGGAACTTGGACGCTCACTGCCCATGAAGCACGCCCCGGACATGAATTACAGTTCGCCAAAATGATCGAAGCGGGCGTCTCCACGGCGCGTGGCGTGTTTGCTTTTAATAGCGTGAATGTTGAAGGTTGGGCCTTGTATGCAGAAGCGGAAATGCAGCCATTTGAGCCTACCGATGGACAGCTATTCGCCTTACAAGCGCGCGCCCAAAGAGCGGCACGTGCCTTTCTTGATCCTATGGTGAACTTAGGTCAAATCACGCCAGAAGCGGTGCAATCCTTTTTGATGGATGAAGTCGGTTTATCCGAAGGCATGGCGAAACAAGAGATGCAGCGCTACACCTTCCGCGCGCCAGGACAGGCAACTTCGTATTTTTATGGCTATCAGCAATTGATGGAGACGCGACAAGCTGCCGAAGTGGCTCTGCGAAAAAAATTCGATCGCCAAGCATTCAATGATTTTGTATTGGCACAGGGTTTGGTGCCTGCAAAAATCTTGCGGCAAGCCGTGATGGAGGAATTTGTCGCAGCGCGTTTGAAGTAAATTTGAGTAGCAAATAGGAAGCGCAAGGACTGGGTGATTATTCGCTAGTCCTTGCGTTTTTTTTTGTCTTTTGACGCTACTTCAAAACCTTGATTGCGAAAATATCACTGTCATTTTGTAACGAGCTATCGAGTTATTGTGAGGGATTTTGTCGGTGATATCGTGTGTGTAAAAAGCCAAGAAAATGAAAAACATTGTATGAATTTTTCGCCTTTTTTTGACGAGAAAGAAACGAAAAAAAAGTTTATCCTATCTTTGATAGTTTACTAAGATGGAATGGGTGCATACTCAGTTGCACTGATGCGGATAATCCATAGCGTCAATGCCCACCGAGATTGGCTCTGACTTTATTTAGGACTTACGCAAAACCGCCCCAGCGTCGTTGTTGCCGCCTCGCCGTGCTCAAGCACTGTCTTCGTCGGCACGCCTAGCTGGGACAATTTTGCGTAAGTCCTATTTATTATGAAATCCTAAGAATTAGGAGAGCATGATGTCGAAAGAATTCCATCCTGACTTGCCAGTGTCGACTAATCTGGATCAGATTGATCAACAGAGCATTGATCAACTGAGTATCGAACAACTGCGAGTTCGACTTCGCAGCACCTTAGCTTGGCAAACACGAATCTTGCAAGCCTTAGATCATCTGCAATCTGGCTTGGTCATGTACGGACCGGATGATGTTTTGGTGTTTTGTAATCGACGCTTCAAAGAAATCTATCCAGAAATCGCCGATGTCTTAGCGCCAGGAATTCCCTATTCTCAAATTGCTCGCACCTTCTATCGACGCGAGTATCACAAACGTACCGAGCAGAGTGAAGATGACTATGTCAATCATCGGGTTGCCCAACATTTACATCCCGACGAGTGTGATGACGAATATTTGATGGCACCAGGTTCATGGATTTTAGCCTCAGATCGAAAAACGGCAGATGGCGGCGTGATTGGATTTCGCTTGGATATTAGTGAACGTAAACGGGCCGAAAAGCTATTAGCAGAAACAGAAATGCGGATCATGACGGAATTAGAAAACAAGGTGGATGAACGCACCAGTGATCTACAGCTCGCGAATCAACATTTAGAACAAGCACTTGAAAATTTACGCGGTACGCAGCATCAACTGGTGCAAAGCGAAAAACTCGCCTCCCTTGGTTTTCTAGTCGCTGGCGTGGCGCACGAAATCAATACGCCGATCGGCAATGCGCTGCTCGTTGGCACATCTTTGCGCGAAGAGATCGCGCATTTTGACTTGCAGGCCAAGCAAAAATTAACCCGAGGTTTGTTAGATAAACATGTCGATTTCATTCTCAAAGGCAGTGACGTGTTGGTTTCAAACTTAAAACGCTCGGCACAATTGGTGCAGGGGTTTAAACAATTGGCCTTGGATAGAGCGACTGAGCAATATCGCATTTTTAGTTTGTTGGAAGTTATCGATGAAGTCATGCTGGCGATGGCACCGATCTTAAAGCGAACCCCTTATACACTTGAAATTGACGTGGCGAGTGATTTGCAAATGCAAAGTTATCCTGGGCCATTGACCCAAATTATCGTGAACTTTATCAACAACGCTTTGGTGCATGCATTCGAGGAACGAACACAAGGCCATATGCGTTTGAGCGCAAGTCTAGTCGACGAGCAAATGGTAGAGCTCTTGTTTGCTGACGATGGTTGCGGCATGGCAGACGAAGTGGCGAAGCATGTTTTCGATCCATTTTTCACTACCAAACTAGGGCAGGGTGGCAATGGCTTGGGCATGCATGTCGCCTACAATATCGCTAGCCAAATTTTAGGCGGTGAGATCAGCGTACAAACCTCACCGGGCGCGGGGACTTGTTGGTGCTTGAGCGTGCCACGTGTGGCGCTCGTGTGAAGGCGATGATAGGTAGTGCCTCACTAAAAATCTCCTATCAAGCATTTATAGGACTTTGTATAGGCTCAGAATTTCGTGCTAGCTTACGGGAGGCCTCTGCGCAAGCTACTGCACGGTCTCGAGCGCGAAGACATCTTTATCACTATTTAAGCAACCATGTGCTTTGAGCGCCTTGTTTAAGTCTAGTGTGATGTGCAAATCACTGGACGGAAACACACGTTCTATATTTAAAATTGCTTTGCCTTCTTCTTGCGGATGCGGGCTGAGTTTGATTACATCATCGGCTTTGTCAAATAACTTGCGACAAGCTTCCATCACCTCGACCTTGTCGGTTTCTAATGTGAATTTTAAGCGCATCACGGGGCCGGCGCCCACTTTGCTAGCGCCTGACATTTTTGCTTTGTCAGTGGAGCTAGGCGCACTAGGAAAAAGCTGAATGCTGTTTTTCAGATGATAGATCTTGTAAGCGTAAAACAGGATTCCCAATCCGCAAAGCAATAGGATAATTTTGCGTGCCATAGTAAAAAATAATGAATGTAGTGGTTTGGTAAAAAAGCCTAGAAAAACAATCTCAATAAAATCTCGGTTAATGATGCCTAAATTTAGTTTTTCGCAATTCAACAGGCTAGGATCGGCAGTCTATCCGATTTTTCTGCATTTTTTATCGGTAATTTCTCTGTTTTCAACTATTAGGCATGGGGGAAATAAGGCATACTTGAATATTGCTAAGGGTAAATAGTTTGAGAACAAGTGGTTCAGACTTGGCCTAAGCTTAGTTCAAGCTAGTTTACTTGGTGAATAAAAGTGGCAGCTAAGCTGATGCATGTCGAGTCAAATGAAGATTAAGCTATCGTATAGATTATAAATAATTGGATAATGGTAATTAAGTATTTTTTGGTTTCTATTGCACGCCCCATGTGCTGGCTATTCCTAGCGCTGCAAAGTGCGCAAGTGCTTGCTGCTGACGCGCCATTGGTCGTCGCTTGGAATGCCCGTCCACCTTATCAGTATCTTGAAAATGGTGTGGAAAAGGGCGAGCGACTAGAGCGCGTGAAGCAAATTTTTAGTATCACGAAGATATCCTATGTGCTCGTGCAAGAGCCACCGAAACGTATTTGGAATCAATACACAGCCGGCGTAAAAAATTATTGTTCTTTCGATTGGTATCGTTTGCCTGAGCGTGAGGCCTTAGTACAATTTAGTATTTCCCTAGAAAAAAACGCGGCCTATTCCGTGCTGGCGAATACCAAGTCCTATAGCCAAGTAGCAGCGCACCAGAATTTAAAATCTCTTTAAGCTGATCCCAATTGGACCTTTGGAATGGTGGACTCAGCCAGCGATGGCCCCGAGTTATAAGCCATGATCAAGAGCAGCAAAAATAGACGTGAACGACATAGTGTTTTGCCGATGATCATGGCGCGCATGATCGGCGCTGAGCGCGCTTCATTTATGTTAATCGAAAAAGCCGCGTGGGATT
>CAYXJI010000201.1:0-7022 GCA_964465175.1 uncultured Burkholderiaceae bacterium
GAGTGACTTGCCCGACCGCTTGACGCTCGTAGACGATGACGCCAGTGATCGAGATAATAATTCCTAAGGCAGTCAGCAAACTGCGCCCCAGATGCGAGCGAATCTGCGTCCATGCCTGCATGAACATATCCCATACACTAATCAGCATGGGTTAGTTCCAGAATGTAAATCTGCGTAGAACTTTCATCGAACATCGACCTCGGGCAATGCTTGACCGTCACGCAGCTTCTCCAAAAATGCAGCGGGGCCACTAATAATCTCATCGCCCAGAGCCAAACCTTTGCGCACTTCTTGCCTATGCTCATCGGCGTAGCCAATCTCCAGCATCTGTTTCACTACGCGACCGTTTTTGACCTGCCAAACATAATAATCACGACGTTTAACACCCGAAAAGCTATCGGTACTGGTTTCATCAACACGCAGCGCTGTGAGTGGAATTAACAAAGTCTTTGCTTGCGCACCTTCAATCAAGGAGAGATCGCAACTCATGCCCGACACAAATTGCGGATGACTAGTCGCCAATTCAATTTGTACTGCGACTGTTCGCACCGTTTTATTATCGCTGGGCGCTTTACTATCGTTACTGACACTACGCGCGATACGCGTCACTTTGCCCGTGAAGGTTTCATTAGGCACGGCTCTAGTCGTCATCGCAGCGGTTTGACCTAATTTAATACGTGCAATATCAAATTCCGCGATTTGCGCCTCAACCACCATGCTACTTGGATCAGCTATCGTCATTAAACTAGAGCCGGCCAAACTCACCGCGCTAGCAACCGCCGTCTCGCCGACCTTAATCGGTATCGCAATCACCACACCTTGAATAGGAGAACGGATGATGGTTTTTTCTAAGAGTTTTTGTTTCTGCAATAATGCCGCAACATTTTGTAGCGCATTTTTTTCGTTCGATTCGAGTTGAAATTTGGCGTTATCCAAAGCACTCAAGGCAAGGTCAAGCACTTGTTTACTGACCATCCCACGCGCTGTCAATTCACTCTGGCGCAGCCATTCAGTCCGCTTTTGCTCCATGTCGCTCCGGGCGCGGCGTATCTCAATATCACCGCGCGCAACTTGCGCTTCCATTTGCGATATCTCCGCCTTAACGCTGGAATCATCTAACTTAATTAATTCCTGCCCTTGCTCTACTGTCTGACCTTCTTGCACATATATATGCGTGACTTTGGCAACCAGCTCAGCAGAAAGCCGGGCTTGATTGCGATAGGCTAAAGTACCCGCTGTATAAAAAGAGCTGCTAATAGCGCCCTGCTCTACTTTATTGGTTTGATGTTTAACGACTGCGACCGCCTTATTTTTCACAAAAAAAGTGGCCACCCCTGCTACCAGAACCAAAGCGATCACTATCGAGATTTTCTTATTCATTTTTTCCTTAGGACTATTTGCAAATTAGTCAGCGATCTGCATCTTAAAATGAATGCGTGTTAGCCTGGATCTGCAAAGAAAAATACCACTTTAAGTGCTGAAACACACAAATAAATTTGATAATTAAAATTACATTATTGCATATTTCCCAGATCACACTGTCGTTACAAAATGCAAAATTTATTAAGTGATAAGAATAATTTTAAGCGTCAAATCAATCGAGAATACGATAGCGACACATTGACAAATAAGGTTCCTCAAAAACTTCGGGAATAAAATAAAAAACGACCCGGGCGCAAATGCGAGCGGATCGTTTTTTCAAAACTAAAAAACTTACTATCTGTTTAGGCATTGCATGTGGATTAACCACTACTTCACAAATATGAGTCCTTTAGATTCAGCAATACTTAAGCCAAAGATTTTTTGTAGTTTTCGACACCATTCAAAATCTCTGCGCGAGCATCATCTGTACTGCCCCAACCGTCGATCTTGACCCATTTACCTGGCTCTAAATCTTTGTAATGTTCAAAGAAATGCTGGATTTGATTCAAACGCAGAATGTTCAAATCTTCTGGTTTTTGCCAATGTTGGTAGATAGGTAAAATTTTGTCGATAGGTACTGCCAACACTTTACCATCTGCGCCTGCTTCGTCATGCATATTCAAAATACCGATAGGACGGCAACGCACAACGACACCTGGAATCAATGGGAATGGCGTAATCACTAAAACGTCAACTGGGTCACCGTCACCAGAAATGGTATTTGGCACATAACCGTAGTTGCATGGATAGTGCATCGCCGTACCCATGAAGCGGTCAACAAAAATCGCGCCGCTTTCTTTGTCTACTTCGTATTTGATCGGATCGGCATTCATAGGAATCTCGATGATCACATTAAAATCATTTGGCAAATCACGGCCAGAAGCTACTTTATTTAAACTCATAAGACACTTTCAAAGTAAATCAAACACAATTGATCAATTATAGCGATGTTTAGCGTATTTTGGTGCGCTGCAACAGCAGACCTTGCATGTAAACCTTAGAGTGCCGTCGCGATGGCGCACTGGCGATAATATTTGGCGGCTTGCTCTGCTTGCCCTAAGGCTTCGTGTAATCGCGCCAAACTCAAATTAGCTTCGCGTAGGGTGCGTGGCTCTTGCGCATGGTCGATCGCGTCTTCCATATGCACTTGGGCTTTACCCCAAAGTTTTTGATTGAAACACAAGACCCCTAAAGTTAATTCCAATTCGGGATTTTTTGCTTGCGTTTTTAGCCAAGCTTCACAATGCTCAATTTGTGTGCGTAAGGCCGCCGATCCTTCTGCTGCTGCCGCTTCGCGATAACTGCGTAATAGGCGATTATCCCATTCTTCGCTCAGGGACTTTTCAACGATATTTCTCGCCTCATCCAGTACTTGGCACTTCGTAAAAGCGGCGGCCGCGCTGACGGCGATATAACGGTTTTTACGCTCGGCTGCCGGCACTTCACTCCACACCCGACGCAGAGACTCGGCATCGTGGCCATGCTCTTTGAGCAGTGCATCGTAGGACATTTCACGCAAACGTCCAGCCAACGCTGGGTGAATCGCATGATTCTTTTCTAAAGTCCGCACCAACTTGACGACTTCTACCCAATTTTTGGCTTGTTGATTGGCCTTTAGTGCCCAGCGCAACACTTGGATGTGCCGTTTACCACGCGCATTGAGCTCGCGCACTGCTTCCAAGGCTTGCTCGGCTTTATGCTGATCAACATACAACTCGGTCATGGTCACCAGTCGTGCAGTCTTAAATGGATTGTCATCTTCAATCCTGGCAAACCAAGCATTGCGTCGTTCAAACTGGCTCATATGATGCGCGGCACGTGCACCGATCAGGGCTGCTAGGGCTTTATTTTCTGGTAATTCTAGGGCTTTCAGCGCTGACTTTTCTGCATGACCAAAACGCCCTTCGAATAAGGCTTTCAAGGCTTCGCGTAGAGAACGATTACTTTCTCGCTCGCGCTTACTTTGACGATATTCTGCAACTTTTTTGGGCATTTCGGCAGTCGCGGCGATGGCTCTGACGACGAGATAGACCACAAAAAACAGCAGCGCCAATAAGGCTAAGAAAAAATTCAAAGAGACATCAATTCTCCAAGGCGGATAAAACACCACCACATTGCCTGCATTAAAACGAGCGCCTATCGCGATACCCGCCGCTAAGGCAAATAAAATGAGAATTCGAATAAAAATACGCATGCTTAAGGCTTCAATTTGAAGTTGCGGACAGAGTTCAGGCTTTCAGTCAAAGCTGGCATTTCTATCGACAAGTTATTACTTTGGATTTGCTTGAGCAAAGATTGCGCGGTCTGGGCTTGCTTTGAGCGTACATCAAAATACTTTGTGATTAAATCTTGCGCCGAGATCATATCGCTACGGAAAGCGCTCTCATTACGAGACAGCAAAGCGAGCCTAGCGTTTAATAAGCGCAACTTTAAATTCTCTTTCGCAAAATAAGCCTGCGTTGGAGATAATAATAAGGCGTCGGGCGCGTCAACCTGGCGAATTCGCACCAATTGCTTTACTTCGGTCCACATTTCGCTAGAAAAACTTTGCCAACGATCTTGTAGTTGCGCAGTAAAAGTGCTCTCGCCAGTTTCTTCAACTTTGTCGTTTTTGCCCTTAACTGCGCGCGGCAATACGCGCAATGGCGCTTTTGGCGGCGTTGCCACTACGGGCGGTTTTTCGTCTGACCACAGAGGGATATTGTCGACTTGAGCGATCACACTATCGAGGCGCAAAACCAAGCCCGTCAAATCGATCTGTGGCAATGCCTTTAACTTGTCGATGTCTTTGGCAATCGCGCGACGTACCGCGATAAATTGTGTTTTCTCGGCCTTCGCCAAACGCGCATCCGAATTTTGCAAAGCAATCAAGGCACCTTGGACATTGCCAGCCAACTGCAATTGCTGACTGGCGGTTGCCAATACTTGTTCGATTTCGGCTAAAGCCCACTCGTCGCGATTTTTCGACAAATCTTGATAAAGTTGCTCTAAAGCGACCTGCTGACCTTGCGACTCGGTTTGCTTCGCTTCCAAAATACTTACTTTCGCTTGTACTTCTTTTGAAGTCTCCTGCGCGCTTCTGGCGATGCCTTTGATGTCGCTATTGCTAATATCCGCATTTTGCAAACGACGCGCCACTTCTTCACGCAATGCGTTCATTTTGCTTTGCGAGGTGTACCAATGGGCTGCCAGCAAAATCGCCAGCACACCCGATACCAAATAAGGCGCCGTCACCCAAACCGGTAAACCTTTCCCGCCGTCATCTGGCGAAACCGCAGGAGTAGCTGTGGTAGCGACTGTCGTGGCAGCAAATTCAGCCGGTTTCTCGGTGCTGGTTTTGGTCGCGTTGATAGCTGCATTGGCTGCATTGGCCGCATCAGTCGTGTTCGTCGTGTTCGTCGTGTTATTGGTCGACATAGCTTCAGTAGAGGAAGTTGATTCAGTCATTTCAGTCATAAGCGTGATTGTAACGCGAGTAAGAGCATTTCGTCGCCTGAAGCGCTGAGGCAAACATGTTTAAATCCTAGTTCGGCTGCCACTTCCGCGATACGAAAATGCGGGACGAACAAGCTTTGTTGTTGCATTTTGGCGACTGCGTTTTCTAGATCAAGCTGGGAACACCACGCCAACAAGGTTTTCAATCCTTCCGAACTGGTAATTACCCAAACATAAGCCCCTTGCAAAAAATCTCGCAATTTGGCTTGCTTGATATCATCAAAAACCGGCGTCACCCGACGATACGCAGTGATCGCCTGCACGTCCACCTCGGCCGCACGCAAGGCATTCACCAAAAAATCACGGCCTGAGTCCGCTCTCACCATTAAGGCTTTGCGTCCGCGCAATGCCAGCAAATCTAGCTCCACCAACAAGGTCTCAGAATCGGTACGCTCTTGATTGGTAGGACTAACGATCCTAGCATTAGCGTCATCCAATCCATATTTCGCTAATGCTTGACGACTCGCCGCCCCCACCACCGCAATCGTGAGACCCTTTGGCCAATTCATGGCTAATTCTGGCGCACGCATAAAAAAAGCATCAACCGCATTCGGGCTTACAAATACCAGCAAGGCGAATGCAGATAAATTCTGTATCGCCGCATCTAATTGCGGATTCTCAGCAATGGCTTCAATCTCAAACAATGGATAAACAAGAGACTGACGCCCAGCCTGCGCCAGTTTGTGCACTAAATTCTGCGCTTGGTGTGGCGGGCGCGTAATGATGACCGTCGGCACGTGGCGCACGATTTAAACGTGTTCGGTGTCGCGACATACCGCCAAAATCGCATCCGCATTTTGGGCGCGCAAAGCGGCCACGACTTGCAGACCTAGCGCTTGGTAGTCTTCCGCTGGTCCTTGCACTTCGGCTTTGGTGGACTGCGTTCCATCGGGCGTCGCCACCATGGCACGCAAATGCATTTGACCATTTTCTATCTGTGCAAAGGCAGCGAGCGGGATTTGACAACTGCCACCAAAGGCTTTGGAGACGGTACGTTCGGCGAATACGGCTTGTGCGCTGACTAAATCATTGAGCGGCGTCAACGCGCTCATCAAATCTTGGCGTGATGCCAAAATCTCTATCGCCATCGCGCCCTGTCCAGCTGCCGGCAAACTCTCAGCAGGCGCCAAAAAGGCTTTGATACGCTCAGGCAAACCCAGACGCTTCAAACCTGCTGCAGCCAAAATAATCGCGGCGTATTCGCCCTCATCGAGCTTGCGCAAACGGGTATCCAAATTACCGCGCAAGGGTTTGATCACTAAATCGGGAAAACGTGCTGAGATCAAAGCTTGACGTCGCAAGCTACTAGTGCCGACCACCGCACCGGCCGGGAGCTCGGCTAATGAATTAAATTGATTCGACACAAAAGCATCACGTGGGTCTTCGCGCTCTAAAATAGCGGCCAATGCAAAGCCTTCGGGCAATTCCATAGGCACGTCTTTCAAAGAATGCACAGCCAAATCGGCGCGCCCTTCTTCCATTGCCACTTCGAGTTCTTTGACAAACAAGCCTTTACCACCGACTTTCGACAAAGCTCTATCCAAAATTTGGTCGCCGCGTGTGGTCATGCCTAAAATTTGCACATCACAGGAAGGATATAAAGTCTGCAAACGCGCACGGACATGTTCAGCCTGCCACATAGCAAGGCGGCTTTCGCGCGAGGCGATAATGAGTTTGGTTGGCGCAGAATTCACTTCAAAAGCTTTCTATTCTATTATTCAAAAAGGCAAGGCAAAAATCGTGGGACAATGAAGCTAAGCGCGCGATTTTACCATGTGCAGGTAGACAATTCTTGACAAAAAACAGTGAAAAACGGCATTATGCCCGCATGAAATCAAGATTCACTATCAGCAAAGGCTATTGGCGTAGCACCTTTTATTAAGGGTGGCACCCGATTTCGACTAGAGCAAACCACAATTTCGAATGCCGCCCTTGTGAGCAAGCGCGGCATTTTTATTTTCAGTTAGTCACTTTTATTCCCAACATTTTCTGGACCACTCATGAGCGAGCAAGCAGCAAATCCAACAGAAGCGAGCGCAGAATCGCAAGCTTCACACCAACCTTCGGCGAATAAGCAGCATTTAATCCTGACTGGAGACCGCCCA
>CAYXJI010000202.1:0-7003 GCA_964465175.1 uncultured Burkholderiaceae bacterium
TTTACCACCGCCTGAGCCAGCAAACAAGCCTAGACGTTGGCCACGCCCTACAGTTAACATGCTATTGATCGCGCGTACGCCCACGTCGAGTTTTTCTTTGATCGGCGCTCTTGCTAGTGGATTGTAGATGCGCGCGCCTAGTGCTGCAGTTGTGGTGTGGTTTAAGGGGCCTAAAGTGTCGAGTGGACGTCCATTTGCATCGAGTACGCGACCTAATAATTCATAGCCAACTGGAAGGCGCTTGGTTCTGTCATTGTTGCGTCGCTGTGGGTGATGGGGATCTTGAGCTTGGTTAGAGGCGACCGCGGTAACGGCTGCACCGGGTACCACGCCATCTAGATCACTTTGTGGCATCAAAAACAAACGATCGCCATCAAAGCCGACCACTTCAGCTTCAATCTTTACCTCATTCGGTAGGTGAATCACACAGGCGCTACCAACGGGTAATTTTATGCCGACCGCTTCCATGACCAAGCCAGTGACTTTGACAATCCGTCCCGAAAGGCTGTCGGTTTGTACTTGCGCGATTTGCTTGGCACTGTGTGCTAGCTGGTCTTTCCAATGTTGTGGTGAAAGTAGGGCGCTCATGGCTTACCTATAAGCAAAAGTATGTGTAGTTGTAGCAAGAAAGTCGACACTTATTATGCCTCGACCGGCGTATCTCTTTGGAGTAGTGCGCCGCTTAGACGCGACCAGCGGGTTTCAAAGCTGGCATCGAGCAAATTGTGTGCGGTCTCAATGCGGCATCCGCCGCGAGTTAAATGATAGTCACTCACAATACGCCAGCCATCACGCGCTAAGCTGTCGCCCATGGCCATATTTATCAATACTAAATCGTCGGGATGTAAAAATAATTGTGCCGGTTGTTGAATTGAGGGTAGCGCCATGATGGCTTCTTTCACAATTTCCACAATAGATTCTGCATGATGTTCGAAGCGATGCTTGGTCATGGCGCCAGCTAATTCAATGGCTAATTCAATTAAGTCTTTGCCTATGCTGTCTTGGGCTGCAATGAGTTGCGCTTCGAAGGATTTTTTTAACACAGTTAAGGCTTCGGTCACTTGCAAGGTTTGGGCTTGCATGTCGGCTTGGCCAGCTTGTAAGCCCTCCTGGTAGCCGGTGGCATAGGCCTCTTTGTAGGCATCGGTATAGGCCTCAGTCTTTGCTTGCTCTTTGATGGCATTGATTTCGGCCAGAGAAATTTTTTCTTGTTGCGCGACTTTTTCTAAATGGGCCGGACGGATATCGCCAAACGAAGGCATCTCCCAACGTTGGAATGCTGTCTGTAATTCCTTGGGCAGGGCATTAGACATAGGCGTCTTCCCCTTTGGCACCTAACATGATTTGACCCTCGTCTGCCAAGCGGCGCACGATTAAAAGAATTTGTTTCTGTTGTGATTCGACTTCGGACAAGCGCACTGGACCTTTCGATTCAAGATCTTCGCGCATCATTTCTGCGGCACGTTGTGACATGTTTTTAAAGATTTTTTCGCGCATGTCGGCATTCGCACCTTTTAAGGCAATGATTAAAGAATCTGATTGCACTTCGCGCAGTAATAACTGGATGCCGCGATCATCGATTTCGAGAATGTTGTCGAAGACGAACATCTCATCCATAATTTTTTCAGCCATGTCGCCATCATACTTGCGTAGATTTTCCATGATGGAAGCTTCGTTTTCGCCGCTCATAAAGTTCAAAATTTCGGCCGCCGCACGAACGCCACCGATGGATTTTTTCTTCAAACTTTCATTGCCGGTCAAGAGTTTGGTAAGCACATCATTGAGCTCGCGTAAGGCGGTTGGTTGAATACCGTCTAAGGTGGCGATTCTTAGAACCGCATCGTTGCGCAGCCGCTCACTGAAGTTATTTAAAACCTCGCTAGCTTGATCACTTTCTAGATGCACTAAAATCGTAGCAATAATTTGCGGATGTTCATTTTTGATGAGCTCTGCAACAGAAGCAGAGTCCATCCATTTTAAACTCTCGATACCGCTTGCATCTATGCCACCTAAAATGCGATTGAGTAGCGACGACGCTTTGTCATCCCCGAGTGCCTTCGTTAATACATTGCGGATGTACTCGTCGGAATCGAGTCCTACCGACGAGCTTAGATCGGCCTGCGACTTAAATTCATCGAGTACCCGTGCAATGGTTTCGTGCGGGATAGCGCCGATAGCTGCCATCGCTGCGCCTATCTTTTGCACTTCTCTTGGGCCAAGGTGCTTCATCACCTCAGCAGCAGCATCCTCACCTAATGCAAGCATTAAGGTGGCTGCTTTTTGTACGCCTTCATCACTCATTGCTCACCCATGATTTAATAACATTCGCGACAATTTTAGGATCGCTAGCGGCTAATTGTTTCGCCATGTCCATATTGATTTCGTAACTTGATATCTGTTGCCGCCCGGCGGCTTCTGTCTCTTTGTTGTTTAATTTTACGATCGCAGCTTCCTCTTCTTCGGCACGCGCTGTTGCTTCTAGTGCTTCTTGTTCTTTTTCTTTGCGTAAAGATACCGGGTCTTTGCCTGTGAGTTTATTCAAGGTTGGTTTTAAGTAAGCGAAAAATAAATACATTAAGAGTAGGCCACCGATGAGGTATTTGCCGACTTCTTTGGCGGTTTGAATCACATCAGCTTGTTTCCAAAGGGGAATATCTTCCGCTTTGACTTTTTCTGGACTAGCAAATGGACTATTCACGACATTCAAGGTATCGCCACGCTCTTTATTAAAACCCATTGCTTCACGGACGAGATCGGTAATTTGATTTTTTTCGATGTCAGTCAAAGGGCGCGTCGTTGTTTTGCCAGATTTATCGGTCTCCGTCTTATGATTGACGACAACTGCCACCGAGAGGCGTTTTAAGCCGCCCATCGCTTGCTGGGTATAGCGTATGGTTTTGTCGACTTCAAAATTAAGTGTGGAGTCTTTTTGTGTGAGGCCGGTGTTCGCGGCATTGTTGGTTGCGCCCGCAGTACCGTCTTGTGCCGCTGTGGTAATCGGTGCAGTGGCTGGCACTGGTGGTTGATTGCTTAAAGCGCCAGGAATACCAGAAGCATTGGCGGGTTTGCCGTAGCTTTCGCTGGTTTGTTGGCTGCGTATCGAACTGGCTTCTGGCGGCGAATTCGGGCGATAGGTTTCGGCGGCTTGTTCACTCCTTGAAAAATCAATGTCCGCGGTCGCTTCCGCGCGCACATTTTGTGGTCCAACGATGGGGGAAATTATCGATTCGATTTTCTTCACGATGCTGAGTTGAAAATCTTGTACATACTTTAATTGCGATGGGTCTAGATTGTTGTTGGCCGTTTGCTTGCTGGTATCAGACAGTAAATTACCATTCTGATCTATGATGGTGACGTTTTTTGCTGGTAGCTCAGGGATGCTGCTAGCAACCAAATGGACAATGGCACTCACTTGTTGTTGATCTAAAACACGACCAGGATATAAATTGAGAAGCACAGAGGCGGTCGGCTTTTGTTGTTCGCGTACGAATACGGATGCCTTAGGAATCGCGAGATGTACTCTTGCGGTTTGTACGGATGATACTGCTTGAATCGAGCGCGCGAGCTCGCCTTCTAACGCACGTTGAAAATTGACCTGTTCTAGGAATTGTGAAATACCTAGTTTCTGGTTTTCCATCAGTTCAAATCCCACATTGCCACCTTTAGGCAAGCCTTGTGACGCCAGTTTGAGGCGGGCATCGTGTACTTGATTGGCTGGCACCAAGATTGCGCCGCCACCGTCAGAGTACTTGTAGGGGATATTCAATTGCTGGAGTGAAGCAACGATAGCACCACCATCCTTATCGTTGAAGTTAGAAAAAAGCACACGGTAATCAGGTGCCTGACTCCATAGCCAAATGCCCACCATTACAGCGATGGTGATTGCCGCGCCTATCGAGAGCGCAATAGTTCTGATCGCAGGCGTTTGCGGGATGCCAAAAACGACTGGTACCGGGGCATCTAAAGTCGCATCATTCGCGGTTGCCATGTGCGCCTCCGTCTATGGTTAGGATGAAGTCTTGTTGCAGCATTTTCTGTTCCTGTGAGGGTTTTTTCCTTACTAGTGATTGTGCGACTTTTTGTTATTTTCAATTAGAAGAAAAACGCTAGTTTCACCCGCTTGCTCGTGCATACGTTTTTTGCTGCTGCTGTTACTGTAAGCATATCTGAAAAAACGGAGAGCTCAAGTGAATGTCGGCGGAATAGATAAAAGTAAGATCGATGCGATGGTTGCGCAGCTGAAGGCGGCTGCGGCAAGGATGGAGGGCAGTGCCGAGAATGCGGTGTCGGGTGTTGCGCCCAGTGCGCCTAAGCTTGATTTTGCGGATGCATTAAAATCGTCTCTAGATCAGGTCAGCGCGGCACAGCATTCTTCTCAGGAGATGGGAAAGAAATTCGCCATGGGAGATGATAGCGTTAACCTCTCAGACATGATGATCTCCATGCAAAAGGCGAGTATTTCATTCCAAACCACGATACAAGTACGGAATAAGTTGGTTTCCGCTTATCACGATATTATGAATATGCAAATATAGGTGGCAAGTGCAACAAATAAGAGCAACAAATAAGAGCAACAAATAAGTATAAAAAAGACGCTCGAAGCGCACATTGCCAAAGATGTGCGTTGTTTGTGCAGTTTGCTAATTGATCCCCGTCATTTTGGCATTGCGTTCACGTTCCAATTTCATGATGTATCTTTGTACTGCTGCCAGTGTTTTGCTGGATAAATGTAAAAAAGCACAGCCAATACGGCGAGTGGTTTTACCATTCAATAGGGTCAATTCTTGTGAGTTGCGGATCTGCAGCTCCATCTCTATCAGTCCGATTCCAGGTATATCCATTTGACAGTCAGAATAATTGGTACCTGCTGCAATATCGATCAAGCGGCCGTCATCTAGTATCGCGATACCACCACAACTGATGTCAACTAAAGAGAATTTTTGTCTTTGTGTGCCCGCATCGACTTCTAGGGGGATTACGCATTTGATCGGTGTGGAAACCGGTGTGTTGATTCTGTAGTTCTCACGACGTTGCAAGCGAATAACACTAGCCGGTATCTGCATTTCAAAGGCTGGCTTACCTTCAAAGCTAATGACTTTGACGTGGGACGCTGTGAACTGAATGCTGATGCGATCTAATAAACCATCAAAGAAAACGGCGGGGGCAGCGATAACTCTTTGATTGGCTTCATTGCTGGGGGTGCTATCGATGGTAATTGTATTATTCTTGTCGTCAATTTCCAACACCGAGGTAATAAATGCCTCATTCCCGTTATTAATCATCATACTGATGAGCTGAGCTTTGTCTCTAAAGCCGCGCAATATGGCGATGATTTCACGTTTAGATTCAACTTGATACGGGCTTTGATTTTCAGTTCCCAGGGACGGAAGCGATGATGGCATAGTGCTGTATTCTGTAATAATTATTGTGGGTGGAGGCCAGAGAAAAACTATTTTATTTTTGTCTCTGTTTCTATATGGTATAGCCAAGCGAGTAGTTCTGCAACAACTGTATAGAGCGCTGGTGGGATGTTGTCGTCTAAGTCCACTTTCATCAATAAATTGACGAGTTCCTTCGATTGATGAATAAAAATACCATGTTCATTGGCACGAGCGATGATCGCTTCGGCGATCAGGCCTTTTCCCTTCGCGACCACTTTGGGGGCACCGTCTTCTGGGCTGTAACTTAGCGCCACGGCGCGCGTAGTTAAAGGTGCGATTGCGGGTGAGATCGCGGGTGTGGTCGTTGTTGTGATGGGCGGCGAGGCTGTAGCCGCTGACTCAAGCTTGTTCATCATGCTGCACCGTGAACGACTGGATGTGGGTTCCAGTGTCTTCTATTGCTTGTTGTAACTCGCTGTACTTTGATCGCAAGATGGCACTTGTGGCTAAGTCTTCGCTTTTGACCTTGATTTGTAGTTGGCCAGACTTGAGATCAATATGCATAGCGACCACGCCTAAATTCGGTAACTCTACCCGTAAGTAGCTGTGCCATTGGTGATTCTCGGGGGCATCTTCTTGAGCGTTCGAGTGCTGATGTGAGCTTGATTCTTCTATGCTCCACTGCAGTGGCATTTGTGGGGCAAGCATGCCGTTCCATTGCAGCTTCTGTTGCTCCAATACATCGAGTTGCTGATGCACTAGTTGCACCAAACTGGCATGATTGCGATCCTCTTTAAATGGAGGTGTCCAAATTGCCCACAATTTTTGCTTGAGGTTCTGCTTGCAGCTCGGCGATAGTTCTTTTGCCAACTGACCATTCGGCAACATGGGATTCGTAAAATACGCCGCTCTGGCTAATGTTTTTGAGTAAGGTCGACTCTATATGTCTTGCAATTTGCGGCTTAGGTAATTTGCTCATCTCGGCCGTGAGTAAAGGCGTATTTTCTCTAATCCCTATTTTCTGCGAATTGCCGCTAGTTTCTTGAAGCAGTTGGTTAATTAATTGTCCGGCAGGGCTGAGTGCGGTTTGTGCGCTGGCAGTAATGCGAGGAGAATTTTGCGCTAGATTGCTTGCGGTCGGCGCTTCTTGGTTGAGATTACTCACTGGCGTCGATGATTTGGCGCTAGGTAATAATTGATTTAGCGGCGTTTGTTCTTGGCTAGCTGTTGTTGCTGTCCTTGCTGTTGTTGGCGGGGGGGCTGAGAGTTGATTGCTGACTTGTATTTTTTGTTGTGGTAATGCGTCTGACTCGAGCAATGAATCAGCGGAGATGATGCTAATGTTGCTGTGATTTTGCGATAAGGTGTCGCGAGCATTTGCTTTTTTGGGTGGGTCAAGTAGGGTAACTTGATTCTGGCCGTTTAATAAGAAAACAGGGCGGGGCGTAAGGTGTAAAAGTGTTAGCGCTAATTTTTCTCCGATTTGCGTCCCTCCCGGTAAGCTTAATCGCATCGGTGTGCCGTTGACCCTGGCGATAAAACTACCATCGGTTAATTTGGCAAGGACTTCTCCATGTAGTTGCTTGCCAACCCCAACTTGGCTTAACTTTTGTACGACTTCT
>CAYXJI010000203.1:0-7002 GCA_964465175.1 uncultured Burkholderiaceae bacterium
CGAAATACACGCGCATCACGATTTCTAATTCAACAGCAAACTTCACGCGCGCTTCAGCGAGTTTTTTGGCATATTCCAAAGTTGCTTTGGTATCGTGAATAGAGCATGGACCTATCACCACCATGACACGGTCATCTTTGGCTTGCAAAATATTATGTAGCGCGGAACGGGCATTGGCCGTGACTTCTGAAGCTTTATCTGTGCAAGCAAATTCGCGGATCAAATGCGAAGGTGGAAGCAGCTCTTTCATTTCCCGAATACGTAGATCGTCTGTGCGTTGCATGGTGTTTTCCGTTAAAAAATAAAATGTGTCTAAAAAATCGGGCAAAAAAAAACCGCCAACTGGGGCGGTTTTTTTGGATCGGCTGGGTTCTCTGTACGTTGATTTTGCTTCTACGTGAACTTACCGCTTCTCCACCGCCTTAGGGTTGGAATAGCTAAAGTAAAAGTGAAAGTAAAATCGTGCAAAATTCATGAAAACCTCGTGATCGAATGCAACGACTATAACAACATCAGCACGCTATTGGCAAGCAATTTATTGCAAATAGGTGCAACGAAGGCGAAAAACTGCGAAACCCTTGTTTTAGAACATAAGCTTATACCTGATAGCTTATAAAAAACTAGCGATCTCGTTTAAAGGTTTTTTGCGAATATTCGGCACCATGCAGTGATCAGCAGGATGACCAACGACTAACAAAATATACGGTTTTTCATTATCAGGGCGATCTAATAATTCATTTAAAAAACCCATAGGACTTGGCGTATGCGTCAAAGTCGCTAAGCCCGCATGATGCAAGGCGGCGATCAAAAAACCGGTCGCGATTGAGACGGATTCTGGCACATAGTAATTTTTCACTGCAGTGCCATCATCCATCAGCGTACTCTTTTGACCGAAAATCGCGATCAAATATGGTGCATCTTCTAGAAATGGTTTATTCGAATCGGTGCCCAAAGGCGCTAATGCATCTTTCCACTCTTGTGGTGCGCGGCGCTCGTAAAATTCACGCTCTTCGATTTCTGCTTCCACGCGTATGCGATGCTTTAATTCTTTATCGCTCACGACCGCAAAATGCCAAGGCTGGTGATTTGCGCCCGATGGCGCTGTGCCTGCGGCTAAAAGGCATTGTTCAATGACTTTACGGGACACTGGCTCGGAGGAAAATTCTCGTATGGTTTTACGACGTGATAATTCTTCGTAAAATTCTTGCGCGCGGGTTTCCATTTCGCTTTCTGGATAAGCGCGGTAGGTACTCAAGGGGATAAATTGTGGCGAACCTTGATTGAAGGAAAGTTTAGACATGCTGATCCTTTCGTGGAAAAAGGACACTTTAATCACAATAGCGAATCAACTCAAGCGGCAATCTCACATTCAATACTAGTGACAAAAATAAAGGATTTTTGACAACGAATCAACGGCAAAAATATGTATAGACAATACAAACTTTTGCCGTCAATGCGAGCGAGCGACTAGGCTGTGCCGCCCACCACCAAACCATCGATGCGCAAAGTGGGTTGCCCCACGCCAACAGGGACGCTCTGCCCTTCTTTACCACATACACCGACGCCAGAATCTAAACGTAGATCATTACCTATCATCGAGACCCGATTTAACACGTCAGGACCATTTCCAATTAAGGTCGCGCCTTTGACTGGATAGGTGACTTTGCCGTCTTCTATCATATAAGCTTCGCTGGCAGAAAAGACGAATTTACCATTCGTGATATCGACCTGGCCACCACCGAAATTGACGGCATACAAACCATTTTTCACCGACGCTAAAATCTCTGCAGGATCTTTATCACCTGCCAACATATACGTATTGGTCATACGCGGCATAGGCAAATGAGCAAAAGATTCGCGCCGCGCATTGCCGGTCACGGGCATCTTCATCAAACGGGCATTCATGGTGTCTTGAATATAGCCCTTGAGTATGCCGTCTTCGATCAAAGTCGTGCACTGCGTAGGATTACCTTCATCATCAATATTCAAAGAGCCGCGACGATCGGCTAAGGTGCCATCATCCACCACGGTCACGCCTTTGGCTGCAACACGGTCACCAATACGACCAGCAAAGGTGCTAGAGCCTTTGCGATTAAAATCACCTTCTAGGCCATGACCGATGGCTTCATGCAATAAGACGCCAGGCCAGCCAGAGCCTAGCACCACTGTCATAGGTCCCGCTGGTGCCGGACGCGCGTCCAGATTGACCAAAGCCGATTTCACTGCATCTTCGGCATATTGTTCGAGTATTGCGTCAGTGAAATACGAAAAATTATAGCGACCACCACCACCGCTAGAACCGGTCTCGCGACGACCGTTTTGCTCCGCAATCACGGTCAAGGACATGCGTACCAAGGGGCGCACATCGGCAGCAATCACACCATCGCTGCGTGCCACTAGGATCACGTCATATTCCCCTGCGAGACTGGCCATGACTTGCACGATACGTGGGTCTTTTGCGCGGGCAATTTTTTCAATGCGTTCTAGCAAAGCGACTTTTTGGGTGGCATCTAAAGATGCGAGTGGATCCTCTTGCAAAAACAATTGATGCCCTTGGATGCCGTGCATAGCAGTAGCCACTTTAATTTTGCCAGACCCCGCACGGGCAATGGTGCGCGTTGCCGCTGCCGCTTCTAACAAGGCATGTTCAGAGATTTCGTCCGAATAGGAAAACGCCGTTTTATCGCCAGAAACCGCACGCACGCCCACCCCTTGATCAATCGAAAAACTCCCCGTCTTCACGATGCCCTCTTCCAGACTCCATCCTTCATTTTTGGTGAACTGAAAATACAGATCAGCATAATCAATTTTATGCGTGAACATGGTTTTTAAGGCCGAAGCCAATTTCGCTTCATCGAGACCAAATGGGGTTAACAGAATATCGCGGGCGATGGCTAGATGTTTTAAATTTGCGTCAAATGGTGTCATGTTTTTCTATCTTTATGGGCAGCCTAATTGGCTAGCTGCATGGCTATTAACTTGCGTATTGTAGAGCATTTCATACTCAGGCTCACGGTAGATGTCATTGCGATTAACAAGCGAAGCGCCTATGCTTTAAGGCTGGCAAGTTGTCACGAATTTTCTGCATGGCGTCTAACTCCAGATCGGCGATCACAATTCCTTCGCCCTCTTCCAGACAATTGAGCACCTTACCCCAAGGATCAATCACCATACTATGACCCCAAGTACGGCGACCGCTATCATGCGTACCACCTTGTGCCGACGCAAGTACGTAGCATTGATTTTCAATCGCACGGGCGCGCAATAAAATTTCCCAATGTGCCTGCCCTGTCGTATAAGTAAAGGCGGCAGGCAAAATTAACAAGCTACATGGCCCCATGTTGCGAAACAATTCAGGGAAGCGCAGGTCGTAGCAAATACCCAGGCCAATTTTACCGATACGGCTGTCGAAGCTAACAATGTCATTGCCAGCTTGAATAGTGTTCGACTCTTGATAGCTTTCATCGCCATTGCTAAAACCGAACAAATGAATCTTATCGTAACGCGCAATCTGTACGCCACTCGCATCGAATACCAAGCAGGCATTGTAAATTTTATGCGCATCGTCAGATTTCAAAGGTATCGTGCCACCGACTATAATCATCCGCAATTCTTGCGCCATTTGCGATATGAACGTTTGCAATACACCTTGAGTTGCTTGCTCCGCAGTAGCGATTTTATCAGTGTCGCGCAAGCCCATAATCGACCAGTACTCAGGCAATACTGCAAGCTCGGCACCCGCTGTTTTTGCTTGTCTCAATAGCGTTTCTGCGGTTCGGATATTGGTCTCTGGAATTGATCGAGACACCATTTGAATTGCGGCGACTTTCATAACTACTCCTTAATACTCGCTATTTCGATTCCAGCTTAGTCTTACTTAGTTCGGCTTTTTGTTGTTCTATTTTTTGTTGTTCTATTTTTTTCTGTGCCGCCTTTTGTTTGTCCAACATCTGTTGACGCTCTTTATTTTCGATCTCTGTATAGATAGGTTTGGACCAAGGACCTGTAATTTGATATTCGTGAGTCAAGGCTCGCTTGAGCGGATCTCTAAAAAATAATTGTGCCAAAAATGTGCCTAGGCCAATCACAGGATTGACCGCCAAACCATATACCACCGACGCCGCACCTATGTTCACATCGGGGATGATGACTACGTGTAAATCCTGCGTTTCTTTCGCGATATCGGCACTCCCCTCCATCAAGACAACTGCACTAATACTGCTCATTTTTAAGTTGTCGGTAGTAGCGAGGCCTTGTTGTATCTGTGCCGTTCCCGCTATGGAATCGAAAGCAAAACCCTCGGAAAACACATCCCGAAAATCGAGCGTTAAGCGTCGCGGTAAAGACTGCATGCTCAGCACACTTAATAATTTCGACCCCGCTTGTTCCACTTGTAAAAATTGCCCCACACCTAATTTCAATTGCAGATGACCGCTGAGACTAGGAATATCGATATCAAATGGCAAGCCTGTCCATTGCACGTCGCCTTCTAATTTTCCTTTACCACCGCGCATCAATCCAGCAAAACTAAGTCTATCTAATAATTTCCCTGCATTGGCAACATCCAAAACATAACGCAAGGTAGTTTGACTGTCATTAGCGCGCACCATCCATTTACCACTAGCGTCTAAATCGGCGTCATCATTCCTCAAATTTAACTTATCGATCGTCCACTCACGACCAGTTGCCGCTAGACTATTGCTAGCAAGCAGATCTAAACGGCCCAATTTTTTCTCAAACAATTCGAAATTTTCAACTTGGATGTCGAGATTTGGAATTTGCTTCGTCGTATTTTTTGCTTCCAATAAATCACCGACATCCGTGGCAGCGGATTTAGGAATCATCAAGCGATTTAATCGAGCTGTAATTTGACCGTTCGATTGTTGATTCCCCAATCCATTCCACGTCACATAACCTGAGGCCTGTTTGGAATCCAAATTCGCTTGCCACAAGCCGTGTTGATGTGAAGCACCCAGGACGATGTTGTCCAACTTTTTGCCAAACAGTAATAAGGTTTCAGTTACGACAGAAAAGGTATTCGGTTCTATATATTGTCCAATATCCGCGATCTTTTTAGGCACAATCGACAGTTGTTGGGTATCTTGCACTGTCTGAAGTTGGGTGTCCGTATCTGCTGCAAGCGACTTAGGTGCTATCTCGATCAAACGACGCCAGTCATCCACATTTAAAGATTTCGCATCGATATGCACACTAAGTCCCGCATTGGGCAAAATCGCCGCTGTATTGACTGCGATACCACCACGCATCACCTGCCATTTTGCCTCTTTTTCGTTGCTTTTTTTGCGTTGATAGTGCGCGTTAAAACGATTACTTACACTGAGTTTAATTTGATCTCGCTGCTCTCCGTTGGCCTGCGCTGAGTCGGGCAGCAACTCGAATTTCATCGGCCAATTTTCGCTAGCAGATTTGGTTAAAGGTGCGGGTAGATTCCAAGCCAAACCCTGTAAAGTAGACTCCACTTGCACGTCAGTTTGACGCTGCTTCACATTAATTTGAGTGGTGTAACGACTCTCGCCAGTCAATCCGGTCAAGAGCTTGCCTAGATCAAGGTGGGCAAAGTGTTTTTGTATGCCCTCCGCACTTGCAACGCCATCTAACTTGATGCGGATCACGCCGTCTTTTTGCGTACCGCCGCTAGCTTGCACTGCACCGCCTAACAGAGAGGCTTTTAAGAGACCGAGATTGACACCATGCTCATTGAAATCAATCCGACCATTTAAGCCCGAGATCAAAGGTAAGTCTGGCTGCAGTACCGTATCGTTCGCCCCCAATTGCAAACTACCTTGCACTTTAGAATCGATAATACTGTGCAAAGGTAATTGAAGTTTTAAGCCAAGCTGGGCATTTCCCGTCGCAACAGTATCATGCAAAAAATTACCCAACCAATCGTCGACAGGACTGGCTTTGACATAGTTGAGCATCGCTTGCAGCCCACCGCTGGCATTACCGTCAATTTGCAGCACGGCGTTATGGTCAGACAAATCAGGAATCACCGCTTTCACCTTAGACACTGCCACACCATTGGTGATGCCACTCTCGGCACGAATTTCCATACGAGCGCGATCGAAAATACAGCTACCTTTAATGTTTTCGATGATCGGCCAAAAAGTTGCAGTTCCATCTTTAGCCAAAACACCTGGCAAAAAATTTAACTTGCCGGCGTGAATATTACCTTTCACAAAAAACTCTGTTTGTTCGGACTTTTGGCCTTCTTTTTGCGCAAATGGGAATTGTGCTAATGGGCCTTTGAGATGAAAAACCACATCATTAGCGCTCCCATCCAGCAAAGCATTGCTTAACCAAAATCGCAAATCATCCGGTGCGTTCATTGAGATGTAGCGATTAATTGTCTTGAGATCGAAACCATTGATATGACCACTGATATCCAACTCCCCCAACTCAGCGTGACGCATCGACAATACATGCTTACCCTGCAGCGAGGCGATAGCGCCGTCTTGTTCAAAATCCATTTTATGGACTTGGAATAATAATTTATCGTCAGGTGCGAATTGCCATTGCGCTTGCATTTGCAAACGCTTAAACGGCATCAAAGGATCGACAAAATAACTCGGTAGTTGCAATACTAGGTCCTGAGAATCGAGCGTAAAGCTACCTCCTTTATCGCTGGCATCAACTGAACCTGATAAATTATCAAAGCCCGGGATCGCTGGCACTGCCGCTTTAGCCGGCATTTTCCCAGTCTTGGGGCGCGCCAATTGCGCCTTTTGGGGTTGCATCTCTAAGTTACTGAAATGCCCCTTAAAACTATAGCTAGAGACATCGGGAAAACTGCCTTGCCAACGCGCCGTAAACTCGCGCAACACGCCCTTAGGAGCGACATCCATCAACAATCTACGCTGATCATTAGGGATCGGTAAGTGCTCAGCGAAATTAGCTAAGGAATGCAGATCAAGTACTTGCGCATACAACTCTATTTTTTCACCCTGCCCGTTTTCACCGGGGCTAAAGGTCTCCTTCAAA
>CAYXJI010000204.1:0-6956 GCA_964465175.1 uncultured Burkholderiaceae bacterium
ATCGCGCGGCGCACCGTTGCCAAATATCGCGAAGCGCTGAAAATCCCTCCCGTCAGTCTGCGAAAATCTTTATAAACCAGTTCTTGAAATATTGTTTTCTATCGTTATATATGATTTAGCTCAATACCAAGTTCTGCCAATGAGCGATTGTAGTAACGGGCAGTATAGAAACACATAAAGCAATATCACCATAGGAGCGTAGTATGAATCTCACCATCAGTGGACACCACGTCGAAGTAACTCCTGCAATTCGTGAATATGTACAAACCAAGTTAGAGCGGGTAAGACGACACTTCGATCAAGTCATTGATATCGCCGTTATACTGACGGTCGATAAGCTCCGAGAAAAGGACAAACGCCACAAAGCGGACATTAATTTACATCTCAGCGGTAAAGATATTCATGTAGAAAGTCTGGCACACGATTTGTATGCTGCCATCGATGCCTTAATTGACAAACTCGATCGTCAGGTCATCAAACATAAGGATAAAATTCAAGACCATCAACACGATGCGATCAAACATATTCCCGACCCAGCATCGACACAATTAGATTAATTCAGCACGCTGACTCATCCATTTGATGATCCCTAGGACGCTTTTTAGCGTCCTTTTTTATTGGCCATTATGTGTGTTCGTGGGTTGGTGCTGGCTGATATTCGCCCCTGTGCGGTAAAATTCGCTTATCACATTTTTTACAATTCCCTATGAACAACCACGTCCTGACCGAGATTCGCCATCATACTGGCATCATTACTTTAGATCGCCCCAAGGCACTCAATTCATTGTCCTTAGCGATGGTGCGCGCCCTGACTGCCACTTTACGCGATTGGCAACATGATCCCGAGATTCACGCCGTATTCATACACAGCAGCAGCGAAAAAGCTTTTTGTGCTGGTGGTGACATTCGTTTCTTCTACGATGTGGGCAGCTTGACACCGAAGGGTGACAGCGCCTTACTGGAGGACTTCTTCACTGAAGAATATGCACTTAATCATTTAATTCATTTTTATCCAAAGCCTTACATCACTTTAATGCATGGCGTGGTGATGGGAGGCGGCATGGGTATCGCCCAATCGGGCGTCGCCAGTCGTTTGCGTATCGTCACGGATCGCACCAAAATGGCCATGCCCGAGGTGAATATAGGCCTATTTCCAGACGTGGGTGGTGGTTATTTTTTGAACCGCACGCCGGGCGAAATCGGCACTTATCTGGGGCTTACTGGTGAGATTATTCAAGCCGCCGATGCGATCTATGCCAATTTGGCCGACGTCTATATTCCGACGACACAAATTCCAGCTTTAATGGATTTGATCACGCACAATACCGAAGCCGATCTGCGCGTCGCGATTCGCCGATTTGCTAGCCAATTTGAACACGACATCACACCAACACAATGCTCGCTTGCAAACCAACGAGCGGCCATCAATCAACATTTTTCTGGAGACGATATACACCGCATTTGTGCCTCGCTTGCTAACGACGAAAGCGCATTCGCTACAAGCACACTGAGCACCATGCATAAACGCTCCCCGCTTTTAATGGCGGTCACCTTAGAACAATTGCGTCGCTGTAAGTCCTTATCCGTTGCGGATTGTTTGCGGCTAGAGCGTACCATGGTGCGCCATTGCTTTAAGCACGGCGAAGTATTAGAAGGCGTGCGTGCTTTAGTGGTAGACAAAGACAATTTGCCTAAATGGTCGCCAGCGACAATTGAGGAAGTGAATCAAACGATGGTAGCCGAATTTTTTAGCGAGGTCTGGCCCAGCTATGCGCACCCGTTAGCGCATTTGCCTTAGGCTAGTTCGATTTATTTGATACAAAAAAGCCGCTAGATGCAGGAACATCTAGCGGCTTTCTTTATTCATCGGACAGATTATTTCAGCAAGCCAAATACTTTTCCGATGATTTTGCTACCTGCTGCCAAAGGATTTTGACGTATCGCTTTTTCCTCCTCGGCGATCATGGTATAGAGCGCATCGACCGCACGGTTACTGACATAAGATTCTACGGTCGCTTCTTTCTCCGGTACTGCGCCTAATTTTTGCGCCTTGCTCATCACTGCATTGTATTTGGCCGACAGGCCTACTTTATCCGTAACACCTTTCACCAAGGGCATTAATTTGGAATTTAATGATGGTGAAGTTTTTTCTCGAAAAAAGTTGGTTACGGAGGTATCGCCACCGCTCAGAATATTTTTCGCATCGGTGACTGACATGCTTTTGACGGCATCCATCAACAAGGGTTTAGCCATCGGTACGGCAGATTCTGCAGCGCGATTCATGGCCACAACCAACTCATCAAGCTGCTTACTTTGACCGCTTAACTTAAACAATGGCCGAGCTTTTTCGAGTAGCGATGGCAGTGGAATTTTGACTTTGTCATTCGCAAGAAATCCGTCTGCCACACCCAACTTCTGCAGGGCGGCATTCGCGCCTGTTTCCAACGCGGCTTTCAAGCCCGCATTTGCATCTTGATTGCTCAACTTACTTAAATCAGCGGCGTGTACCTGCGTTGCGGCCAGCGCGATGAGAGCGACGCTGGCACTCCTTTTTATCCATGTTTTCATTTTTGTCCTTAGTGATGATGCGGTGTCGTTGGGGTATTTTACAAATTCTCAATCTGTGCAGGGAACGAGCATCGCTTTAAACTTCTTCTATCAAGAACATGCGCTTATGTTCGCGAATGGCGAATCGATCCGTCATGCCCGCGATATAGTCCGCAATACGGCGCGCCTGCAATAAATGCGTAGACGCACTATTTGAAGAAACTGGCACTCGATAGTCGGGCGGCAGCAAATTGGTTTGCGCCATTAAAACCTCAAATAATTCACGCACCGTATTCCTCGCTTTATGACTCATACGATTGACCAAATAATGCCGATATAAATGCTCGTGTAAAAATTGCTTTAGTGATTTGGCTTCGCGATAGGTAGCCTCAGAAAAAGCCATCATGGCAGGTAGCGCACGCACATCCTCAATCGACTTTGGCGCAGCGTCAAGAATACGCTGCTGGGCGGTCTGGGTGAGGTCACTAATCAACATATTGATCATACGTCGTATCGTCTCAGATATCGCTCGTCGTCCGCCTATGCCGGGATACGTCTCATCCACTTCGCGCCGAAACCGCGCATAGCAATCAACTTCCATTAACTGTGTTTCTGTCAGCAAACCTGAGCGTAAGCCATCATCGATATCGTGATTGTTATAAGCAATTTCATCCGCCAGATTGGTCAGCTGTGCCTCTAAGCTTGGTTGCATTTTATTGATGAAGCGTAAGCCTAGCTCGCCCAATTCCTTCGCATGATTGTATGAGCAGTGCTTGAGTATGCCTTCGCGTGCTTCGAATGTTAAATTTAAGCCTTCAAAACTCGCATAGCGTTCTTCTAGAGTATCGACTACGCGCAGGCTTTGTAGATTATGTTCAAAGCCACCATAGTCTTTCATGCAAGCGTTCAGGGCATCTTGTCCTGCATGACCAAATGGCGTGTGTCCAAGATCATGCGCCAGCGAAATCGCTTCTACCAAGTCTTCATTCAAACGTAAATTTCTCGCGATCGAACGTGCGATTTGTGCCACCTCGATACTATGTGTGAGGCGAGTACGAAACAAGTCGCCTTCGTGATTGACGAACACTTGGGTTTTGTACTCAAGGCGGCGAAACGCGGCACTATGAATAATGCGATCTCGATCACGTTGAAATTCGGTGCGTGTACCTGGACTAGGCTCGACGAAACGCCGTCCCCTCGTGTTTGCAGATTGTGCAGCGTAAGGGGCGAGATGCGTATCGGTGAACATGTTGTCCTCGGTGATTTTAGGCAGGTCTCAAGGTGGGTTTCAAGCTGAGTCTCAGTGGGTATCTACAGGTGTCAGGAAGGCAAAATACTGGCACTCAGGGTTGCCAACAAAGTCGTTTTTGGCACTTGCGTAATGATACTTTTACCTAAGGGCTTGAGAAGAATGAATTTAATCTGCCCGCCTTCATTTTTCTTATCGACTTCCATCAAATCTAACCACCGCTGCTCGCCTAGATCCGGTGCAAGCGTAGGCAATCCTGCGGCTTCGACTAATTTACTAATGCGGACTTTGCTTACATAGTCGATGTAGCCCAGACGATAGGATAGGTCTGCCGCCATTACCATACCGCAACCGACCGCTTCGCCATGTAACCATTTGCCATAACCTAAACCAGATTCAATCGCGTGTCCAAAAGTATGCCCAAAATTCAAAATGGCGCGCAAGCCGCCTTCGCGTTCATCTTGACGCACAACATTGGCTTTGATTTCACACGAACGTAACACCGCATAAGCCAAAGTGGTCGGATCTTTAGCGCGTAGCTTTTCAATATTGCCTTCTATCCAATGGAAGAAAGCGAGATCAACAATCGCGCCATGTTTAATCACTTCGGCTAAACCAGCCGATAACTCTCGATCCGGCAAGGTATTCAAACTGGAAGTATCGGCGATCACGGCTTGCGGCTGATAGAAAGCACCTATCATATTTTTGCCTAGCGGATGATTAATACCAGTCTTACCACCAACCGACGAATCAACTTGTGCCAGCAAGGTGGTCGGTATCTGCACGAAAGGAATGCCACGCATATAGGCGGACGCCGCGAAGCCAGTCATGTCACCAATGACGCCACCACCTAATGCCAGCAGCGTCGTCTGGCGATCGCATTTTTTCGACAATAGGGCATCGAACACGCGCATCAGACTTTCCCAAGTTTTATATTCCTCGCCATCGGGAAGGACGATAGCCTCGACTTGTTTGCCGAGCTGATTTAACTCATTTTGCAAAGCGGCCAAATACAGTGGTGCAACAATCGTATTGGTCACAATCACGACGCGCTGCCCTTTGATTCGTGCTTGCAACAAAGAGCCATTCGACAGCAAATTTTGGCCTATCGTAATAGGATAAGCGCGCTCCCCCAAATCCACGTTTAAGGTATGCATTTGTGCTGATTCAAATTCCATATTGGGCTTAGGCTTCGCTGTCGAACTAAGCTGCTTCGCCACTTGTTCGACAATAGGATTGCTGGTAATCGATGCCAATAATTCTGCGGGCATCTTTTCGATGATAGTTTGCACTAGTGTTTGTAGTTGTGGCTGCCCAGTCTCAATGACCATATGCGCCACCTCGCGATATAGAGGGTCGCGTTGTTGTTCAAGCTCTTCGAGTTTTTTGCGGGGATCTGCGGTACGTAACAATGGTCGTTTTTTATCGTGCCGGGTTCTGTGCAAAATACTGCTGATCCCAGCCTTCAAATACACAACGGTGCCACATGAATGGAGAAGTGCACGACTGTGTGGATTAAGAATTGCACCGCCCCCCGTGGCCAACACGATACCATCTTGTTGGCACAGATCACGAATCACATCCGCTTCACGCTGACGAAAACTCGCCTCACCCTCAATCTCAAAAATCACAGAGATAGCGACACCAGTCCGCGCCTCTATCTCATGATCAGAATCCACAAATCGCTTATTCAGTTTTTTTGCGAGGGCTCTGCCAACCGTCGTCTTGCCAGAGCCCATCAGACCTACTAAAAATATGTTGCTGTTCACTAGATTTCTTTATTTCTAACAACGATTGCGCTTAACCACAATCAGCGCCGCCCTTGCTATTGTCTTTAATATTCATCTTTGTCGTCGCTGACGCGCCATTACTATCAACTACCGTTAAAGTAATTTCATACAAACCACCTAGGGTAACTATCGCCGCCACACCGGACGTCATACATCGATTTGTTTTTGAACCAAGTCCAACATTAAATGTAGTGCCTCCAGCGACCTGTGCAATGCTTCCAGCCGGTACTGAGGATAAGACTAAATCGCTAGTAAAAGCTTTATAAGGTCCGGTTCCGCCATAGATTACCAATGGAATATCATTAGTACTATCTTCAGAAATGGTAATAATTGCTGGTGAAATTCGCAACAAAGCATTCGATGCCAAAGCGGTTACTTTCACTTTGATAGAATTATTTTGCGCATCAATAACAGTCACATCAGTCGATCCTACATTCAATAATTTGGCAGTAAACGAGGTCGCTGCAGCAGTGACAGTAGCGATACTTGGATTATTATTTGAGACTGTATAAGGTGATGTACCACCTGTAATGCTGAATGTCAAAGTATCACCGACAGAACCAGTCGAATCGCCAGGAAGAATTGCGATAGGCACTGCGGACGCTGATGTGACTGTGACTGCAATTGGTACAGTAATACCTAAAGAATCGCGAACCACAACTTGTGCAGAACCTGATGCTTCTCCTTTAATACTAAAACTTGTGTCCGAACTCGTAACTGACGCAACTGCCACATTGCTACTGGTCACGGTATAAGGAGAACTGCCACCACCAATACTGTAACTAGCAGAAGATGGCGCCACGATAGTGACACTAGCTGGTGCTGTCGTAAATAATGCCACATTTGAGCCTGTGCCGACAACGACAGTGATTTTCACGATATCACCGGCAGCGTCGGTAACAACTACTTCGGCGTTACCTTTGATTAAACCATTTAAGGTTAATGTTGTTCCACTGACGGAAGCCGTGAGAACAGTAAGGTTACTGCTACTCACTAAATACGGTGCACGTCCGCCGCCTATCGTGAATGTTGGTTTAGCGCTAGGTGCCACAACAATATTTGGTAGCGCCGTAGTATAAAGTTTGGTTGGAACGCCTGTACCGACCGTAACTTCGATCTCCAATTTTCCTGTGGTAGAGTCGCGTACGACGACAGTTGCCTTACCTGTTGTCTTACCTGTGATCACTAGATCATTACCTGTGATTTTTACTTCAGCTACCGCAATGTTACTACTATCTGCAAAATAGATAGTCGTACCACCACCTACTTTATAAGAGTTCGTACCACCGACTGCGACTGTCACATCGCTTGCCGCAGTTGAATATAGGCTATCAACAGTACCAACTACTACGTCAATTTTTACTTCTTTA
>CAYXJI010000205.1:0-6934 GCA_964465175.1 uncultured Burkholderiaceae bacterium
GAGCTATTGACAACGAAGAGCAGCAAAAATGGCCAAAAATGCGCCGTCAGCACGCCAATAGCACCGCAGGTGCGCCTAATGGAAATCTGGGTTCAACGCACCCTGCATAATTACATTATCATGGTGCGTTTTTTCTTCTTCAATTCAACTTCGTATTCCCTCAAATAAAAGGCAACGTATGACTTCTCCTATGTATTCCACTTCTGTTCCTGTCTTTCAACAAATGCTGGGGAGTTTGCAAGTGATTTTGCAAAAAGCCCAAGCACACGCTGCGGAAAAGAAGGTAGAAGATCAAGTCTATCTGCAAGCACGTTTAGCACCCGATATGTTCAACTTAATCCGTCAAGTGCAAATCGCAGCCGATTTTGCAAAAGGTATTTCAGCACGTTTAGCCGGCATTGACGTACCAGAATATCAAGATACTGAAACCACATTTGAAGATTTACAAGCCCGTCTGAGCAAGACACTGGAATTTATCAATAGCCTCAACGCAGCGCAATTTGAAGGCAGCGAAAACCGTGAAATCGTTTTACGTCCAGGGACGCCGAAAGAGAAAAAACTAAGCGGTACTGCCTACTTATTAGGATATGGTCTGCCTCAGTTTTTCTTCCACGTGACCACGACGTATGCAATCCTGCGCCATCATGGTGTGGAATTAGGTAAACGTGATTACATGGGTGCCTATTAATTGCATTTTGTTTGCTTTTGTCGCTGATTGCTTACATTTTGCCTGCATAAGTGGTGACACCTTGCCTTGATACGTCATCGATTGCATCAGCACAAAAAATCATGCCCATCAGCAATTTGATGGGCATATTTTTTAAAAAAACCCTTATGTAACAAGCGCTTATCCGCCGTTTATCAGGAATTCGGCGCCATTCACCAAGCTTCCCCCAACTTCAACTTGCGTTCTATCATTTTGAAAGTATATTGTCGACATGCTCATTTTTCGACGTTGGAGGAATTACGATGTTTTCTCACTTTCTAGATAAAACTAGCAAAACAATACCCGAATGCGTACCTCGCAAACTGTTTGACGCAGAAGAGGAAATATTCTTTAAACGCGTACAAAAAGCCTTACCAAACTGCCTCATTTTTCCGCATGTCCTACTGACTTCTATATTAGAACCTCAATGCAGCAATGAAAAAAAGCGCACGCTTATGCAAAAAAAATTGAGCGAAAGGCATGTGGATTTTGGTATTTTTAACACCGAGCTTGAATTGCTTTGTGTACTTGAATTTGAGCGTGACGATAACAATGCGCAGGAAGAAGAATATCCCACAAAAAAATTACTCAAGCGTGCTGGGATTAAATGCATACGCTGGAGTCGTGCAAGCCTACCGACTGCCGAACAGATTTTACGCACGCTCGCGCCATTTTCCGATCTTGACGCACCCAAAGTAGAAACCAGCCTGCAAACCATCAGTAAGTTTTTTGTAGACAATGATCCAAAAAACAAGGGAAAGCTACAAGAAAAAGCCTTTACTTATGTCGAGCATGGCAATCCCAATGCCCTCTCATTGGCAGCGATTAGACAAATTACGCCAGAGAGTTTCATCGAAAATGAATATCCCCATATTTGGCAAAAAATCTGCCTACTTGCCAACGATCCAGGCTACTTAAAAAATTACTTAGAGTCCTTATTTATACAAAATCGCCCGATCAAAAGACGCGGACTACCCAGACATGTGGCGAGTGAAGTTATTGCCTTACAAGCAGAAAATGCACGTTTTGTCATAGCGGGTGCACCAGACCCCGTCTGGGACCCGACATTTTTACATCGCTAAGATAGCCACACGAGTATGCGGGCTGAGGGCGACAAAGACTGAAAGACTTAGCGAGCCTAAGGACCTCAACCCTAAGTGCCCTGCCATTGAACTAAGAGGTAAACCCCTCAACGCCGAGGCGCTGAGACGCAGAAAAAACGAAAAGCGAGGAAGCAAAACCTTAAAAAGGCCTTCTCTGCGCTCCTCGGCGCCTCTACCTTGATGGGTTTTAATTTATTGAATTCTTAACTTAATGGCTTGAGCCCTAAGCCTCAACGCAATTAAACCCAGGTTTTCCATTCGGCGCACCTGCGGTGCTATTTGCGTGCTGACGGCGCAAATCCTAATCGAAATTCTGGATTAAAGATCGGGGACTAGCATGTGCCCCAATTTACTAGCCTT
Organism: uncultured Burkholderiaceae bacterium; assembly: GCA_964465175.1. Classification (GTDB taxonomy): domain Bacteria; phylum Pseudomonadota; class Gammaproteobacteria; order Burkholderiales; family Burkholderiaceae_D; genus Undibacterium. The sequence goes on from CAYXJI010000205.1 coordinate 2,170, forward strand.
GGTATCGAGATAGCGCTCGTTGTATGGATTGCGCTGTACGATTAGAGGAATATGCTCCTCGACTTTCACTTGCATATTTTGCAAAGCTGAAATCTTGCGGGGATTATTCGTCATCAACTTAACTCGCGTAATTCCCAAATGCTTTAGCATAGGATCGCACAAGCTGTAGCTGCGTAAATCCGCCGCAAAACCCAATTTTTGATTCGCCTCTACCGTATCTGCGCCAGCATCTTGCAAATGATAGGCCTGCACTTTCGCCAGCAAACCGATGCCACGCCCTTCTTGGCGTAAATACAAAATCGCGCCACGCCCTTCTTGTGCAATCTTTTGCATTGCCAGCTCAAGCTGCGGACCACAATCACAACGCTTACTAAATAAGGCATCGCCGGTCAAACACTCGGAGTGGATGCGCGCTAAAACCGGCTCACCATTTGCCACATCGCCCAAGGTCAGAGCCACATGCTCTTTACCCGTCGCAGGCTCAATAAACGCATGCATAGTGAAATTGGCCCAAGTCGTGGGCAAAGCACATGAGGCGACAAATTCCAATGCCTGTTCTTCAAAATTCACAGGCAGATCCAAACTAGACATAATATTCTCACTGATTGCCTTGGCCATTACCAAGACTACGAAATGCAAACCAAATCAAAGCGCAAGGCTTCATTGAGGTGCAAAAAGTAAGAGTATAAACGAGTCGAGGCAACTAAGCCGAGACTGAGCTGAAACTAAATGAAAGTGTCTAAGCTCACAAAGGCAAGGGATCATTCCCCAAAAATCGAAAAGCATGCGCAAATGTTAAGCGCAAAATACATCAATATTTGACTTAATTTGCCATTAGGCAATTTGCTTTAATCTACCTAAAAATTTTGTCATTTGCTACCAGTTCGCTTTATAATCTTGCCTTCATTTCAAATATATTAGCGTAATTACATCAATTTCAGCATTTCCGCCTACAAACTGTTGGACTTTGTACACAATTCAGACAGTTTATGGACAGAACACGGCGGAATTTTCAACAAGCTTAATTATAAAATTCTTATGTCTCATAGGAACTAAAATTGTTACATCCGTCTTAATTGCAAAATTCTTACGTCATATTTGAATGCCATTATTGTTTTCTATTTTATAGTCACCTAACACCATTTTCCCAATAGAAATTTAAACCCTTAGATGAATCCCCACGCAGCCCCTCAACTATCCCCTCTCAGCTTACTGTTGACGGCAAAAACGCATCGCAAATTGATACAGCATTTGATACGGCGCGAAATCTTGATTCGTTATCAAGGATCGGTGATGGGTCTTTTGTGGTCGTTTTTCAATCCTATCTTGATGCTGGCGGTGTACACCTTCGTCTTTAGCGTGGTGTTCAAGGCGCGCTGGCTGGGTGGTTCTGAATCTAAAACCGAATTTGCCTTGGTGTTATTTGCGGGCTTGATGCTGTTTGGGCTTTTTTCTGAATGCATCAATCGCGCGCCTAGCCTGATCGTCAATAACGTGAATTACGTTAAAAAAGTCATCTTCCCTTTGGAAATTTTACCGCTAGTGACATTGGGCGCAGCGCTCTTCCATATGAGCATTAGTCTCTCGGTTTGGTTACTGTTCTACCTGATTTTCTTTGGTGCGCCACCACTAACGATTTTTTATCTGCCTTTGATTTTATTGCCCCTGATTTTTTTTAGTTTAGGGCTCACTTACTTGTTGGCGTCGCTAGGCGTTTATCTGCGCGATATCAGCCAGATCGTTATCGTGTTAACGTCGGTCTTAACTTTTTTATCTCCTATTTTTTATCCCGTCAGCGCCTTGCCAGAGAGTTATCAGTGGTTGGTGCAAATCAGCCCATTAACGCAAGTGATAGAGCAAAGTCGCGATGCCATGATTTGGGGTAAAGCTTTGGATGCCGCGATCTGGCTGGTCTATTTGGCAGGCTCGGTACTGATCGCTAGTTTGGGATTTGCCTGGTTCCAAAAAACACGTAAAGGATTTGCCGATGTCCTATAATGCCATGGCGATCAGCGTCCACCAACTGAGTAAGCATTACCAAATTTACGATCAACCTGGCGACCGCCTGAAGCAATTCGTCATGCCCAAGCTTCGCGATCTCTTAGGCCAAACCAAGAAGGACTATTTCCGCGAATTTTCGTCCTTGCGAGGAATTGATTTCGAGGTAAAAAAAGGCGAAACGGTAGGCATCATCGGTCGCAATGGTTCTGGAAAATCGACCTTGTTGCAAATCATCTGCGGCACCTTAACACCTAGCAGCGGCGAAGTACGCACGCATGGAAGAATTGCCGCCTTGTTAGAGTTAGGCTCGGGCTTCAATCCTGAATTTACTGGCCGCGAAAATGTCTACATGAACGCGACCATCCTCGGGCTCTCCAAAGAGCAGATCGATGCGCGCTTTGACGACATCGTCGCTTTTGCCGACATTGGCGAATTTTTAGAGCATGCCGTTCGCACTTATTCTAGCGGCATGTTGGTTAGGCTGGCCTTCGCCGTGATCGTGCATGTAGATGCCGACATCTTAGTCATCGATGAAGCCCTGGCTGTGGGGGACGCTTTTTTTACGCAAAAATGTATGCGTTTTTTACGCAATTTTATGAAAACTGGCACGGTCTTATTTGTCAGTCATGACACCGCTGCGGTAAAAAGCTTATGCAGCCGCGTCATCTGGCTAGAAAAAGGCGAAGTACAAGAGCAAGGCTCGCCCAAAGAAGTCTGCGAGCTTTACTTGCAAGCTTTTTATGAAGCGCAGCAAGGTAAGAGCAGTAGCACAAAGATGAAACGCAGTGCGACTGAGGTGCGAGAAATCCGAGCGAGCCGCGACCAGCGTCTGGCCTTCGTCAATCACAGTAATTTGCGCAATGATTTACAAGTATTTGCTTTCGATCCTGAATCCAAATCGTTTGGACAAGGCGGCGCGCAGATCACGGCTGTTGAGTTTTACGATCAAGAAGGCGCGGCACTCACTTGGGTGGTTGGCGGCGAACAAGTGAGCTTACGGATACAAGCACTTGCCCACACCGAATTGGATGCGCCGATTATTGGCTTCACCATAAAAGATAGTCGCGGCCAAGCCTTGTTTGGCGACAACACCTATTTGAGCTATAGCGACTACCCGCCGTTTTGTGAAGCGGGAGCGCGTTTAGAAGCCGAATTTTGCTTCTTGATGCCGATACTTCCAGCAGGTGATTACAGCGTCGGCGTTGCGATCGCCAATGGTAGCCAACAAGCCCACATTCAACATCATTGGGTACACGACGCCATCAGTTTTAAATCCGAAGCGAGCAGCGTCGCCACGGGCTTAATTGGCATTCCTATGTTGCACATCAAGCTAGCGCAAACTCAAGCCATGGCAGTGGCTTAGCAAAAAAGAACAAAGAATAATTTATGAAATTTACTGGTGAACGTTTCGTGCCCGAAGTGCACGGCAATATCGAACTAGAGCATCGCCATCGTTACCTACAAGCCTGCAGTATCGCGCAAGGTAAAGTGGTACTGGATATCGCGAGCGGTGAAGGCTACGGTTCTGCCATGCTGGCCGAACATGCATACCAAGTGATTGGCGTCGATATTTCCGAGCTCGCCGTCGCCCATGCACAACAACGCTACCAACGTGACAATCTTGAATACCGAATCGGCAATTGCGCCGCGATCCCACTGCCCGACGCCAGCGTCGATCTCTTGGTCAGTTTTGAAACCATAGAACATCACGATCAGCATCAAGAAATGATGCAAGAAATTCGCCGTGTGTTACGCCCAGATGGCGTCTTACTTATTTCGAGCCCAGATAAATTGACGTATTCGGATGTACCGGGCTCGCATAATGAATTTCATGTTAAAGAACTATACCAACACGAATTCAAACAACTGCTAGAAGGCTACTTCGACCACATTGCCTATTTTGGTCAACGCATCCTGTTTGGCTCTGGTATTTTCGCACAATCAGCATCGACGCCGTCTTCCACGCCACTATCCACCGCCATCCATAGTTATTGGCAGCAAGAAGACACGATACAAAGCGCGACTGGCATGGCGCTGCCACTTTATTGGATTGCACTCGCGTCGAATCAAGACTTACCGCAATTAGAAGCAAGCTTTTTTGAAAAAAACATCGAAGATGCCGATGTCGTATCGGCACTGCGGACTGCTGTCGCGCATAGAGAAAACGATGTCGCCTTACATAAGCAATGGATTGCGCATTTAGAGAAAGATATCGCGGCACACCAGCAACACGCGCTTGCATTACAAGGCAGTTTGAAGGAGCAAATGGAAAGCGCTCATGACACGCTGACGCGACTCCAACAACAGTTAATAACTGACCAGCAATCCATCATTTATTTCTAACTAGCCTTACAAAAAAGCGACCTACAATAAGCAGCATATATTCTGGAAATTACTCATTTAAAAAACGAGCAGATCACTCTCAATGACAAAGTCCTAGGGCTGAGGCATGAGCGTGACTATGCGTTGGCCAGCATCGCCGAAATGCGCGCCAGTCGTTCATGGCGCTGGAGTGCGCCGCTGCGGGCTGTACGACGCTTAGGCCGTGGTGAAACTTCGGTGATAAAAACGGCGGCTCGGGTCTTAATAGGACACGCAAAAAAAATAGTGCCTAGACCGCTAGTGCGACTCTTAAAAACCCTCAAGGGAAAACTTTTAAACATCAGTGCGATCATGCCGCATTCAAGTATGAATCAAGGCGCGATCGCCTCGATGGTGACAGAGCGTTGTGCGGCAATGCAGTTGCCGATCTCCGTATTCGTGC
>CAYXJI010000206.1:0-2742 GCA_964465175.1 uncultured Burkholderiaceae bacterium
CATCATGGCAGATTTGCGTTTATACTGTTTTTTCCTCAGACTTATTTTCGGATAAAAATATGCAGACGAGTAAAAGACGGTTTAGCCAAGTACTGGCTGGTGTTGGATTCGGCGCATTGGCAAATAGTTTTTCGTATTCAGCTTTTGCGAGTGTTGCCGCACCTGAAAATGTGCGTGAATATAAGGCTTTACGACAAGCGCAGCCAGTGACGGCAGTTAAGGGGATAGAAGTCATAGAATTTTTTGCTTATTATTGTCCGCATTGTTATGAACTTGAGCCGCACTTGGCTGCATGGGTCAAGAAGCAGGGAGGCAACATTAATTTTAAGCGCATCCACGTTTTAAATCCGGGTGTCGAGGCACAGCAAAAATTGTTTTTCGCCTTGGATGCGATGGGTAAAGCGGAAGAACTGCATGCCAAAGTTTTTGAGGCTTATCATGTGAAACGTAATCGTCTGTTGACCGATGAACAGGTGAAAACCTTTATCGATAGCACCGCGATAGATAAAGCAGCCTTCTTCAATGCCTACAAATCCTTTACGGTGCTAACCAAGCAAGGCCGTTCTCCGCGTGCGATGAGCGATTATGAAATCGATACTTGGCCCAGTTTAATTATCGATGGCCGTTTGCAAACCTCTCCCGTGATGGCCGCACGTAGTTTGGGGCGCGTCACAGAACAACAGCAAAATGAAGCTTTGATTCCGGTTTTGGATTTCCTTGTGACGAAAGTGCAAAAAGAGAAGTCCACTGGTGTCAAGTAAGCTCGTGCTGCCGGCGCATTTTCGCCTCATTCGCATCGAAACACGCTCGAAAAGTGCATCCGTCTTCATCGCAAATCCGAATGGAAATTCTGGGGCAAGCATAATTTGAACAAATAAGCAGAAAAAAACGCCAGAGCGGTATGCGCTTCTGGCGTTTTTTTTCTGTTATTTTAGTTTCTTGGTGCTACTTATTTTATTTCACAAAAACTTTATATTCCCAAGGCTGGAGATGTATTTGAATATTTTCACCTTGAGGTGCTTTGGCGCCGTTGCTGAAATCGCGTAGTGTCGTTTTGGTGAACGCTGTTTTGATCTCTGCACTGTGCGCTTGGTTGGATAGATTAAATATCGCTATGACTTTGTTACTCGATTTTTCGCGAGAGAACGCAAAAACATGCTCATCGCTACCCGTGTTGATGCGTTGCATTTCACCGCCTGCTACACCATTCCACAGCGCCTTATTGGTTTTCTTTAATTGGAATAATTTGGTGTACAAGGCTTTGAAAGGATGAGCTTTCCAGACGATAGGATCGCGATCAAAAAAATTGAGTGCTTTGTTATTACCTGCTTCCTGACCGCTATACATCAAGGGCATACCTTTCATGATATTCGAGAGCACCAAGAACCCTTCTACACCATCGCCTAGGCGTTCGAATTCGGTGCCTTCCCAACTATTTAAATCATGATTGGTGATGTGTAGCATGCGATAGGCGTTTGGATGATAGTGTTGTTCTTCACCATTCAAGTAGGCGTCGAGGTCTTTCACGCTTTTCTTTTGTTTTGCGATGTCATTGAATAGGTCTTTGTGCTTCCATGCGTAAGTCATGTCAAAGGCTTTTTCGTGCAATTCAAATTCATGTGCTTCGGCCAGCATAAAAACTTTTTTCGTTTTATCTAATTCTTTGCGCGTCTCATTCCAAAAATCAGTCGGCACCATGGCAGCCACGTCGCAGCGGAAGCCGTCGATATCGTATTCAGTCAGCCAAAAACGCATGGCATCTATCATTTCTTTGCGTACTTGTTGATTGCTATAGTCGAGTGAAATCACATCGGCCCAATCAGGTACTGGCGGTACGAACTTACCGTCTTTATCCTTCTTGTAATACTCAGGATGTTGCGTGGCCCAAGCATGATCCCAAGCCGTATGATTGGCGACCCAATCAATGATGACATACATACCTTGTGCGTGTATCGCTTTTACCAGACGCTTGAAATCGGCTGGCGTACCGAATTCAGGGTTGACACCTCGGTAGTCGCGCACCGCGTAATAACTGCCCAATTCACCTTTACGGTTTTTTTCGCCGATAGGATTGATGGGCATAATCCAGATGACTTTGACGCCCATTTTTTTCAGTTCAGGTAAATATGCCTGAAATTTTTGGAAGCTACCTTCTTTCGAATGTTGACGAATATTCGCTTCATAAATCGTGGCATTCTTGGTCCATGCTGGATGCACGACCTCTGACTTGGTTTGCGCCATGGCGGGTTGGTTGGTGATGACAGCGATGCCGAATAATAAGGTGAAGAGTAAGTGCTTCATGAATCTACCTTGTGCTTTTTGTGTAAAGAGGAGGGTGGTTTATTTACAGTAATTCTTGACGGTCAGTGCGCTCGTACTTTGTCATTGCAGCGCTAAGATGACGGCTGTTTTTGCGTCGACTTTGAGCTTTTCCTTAAGCGCAATAGTGCGCCCATTCATGACGTCATGTGCGGAGCGCGAGTCTTGTATGATTTCTTGAAAACGCTGTAGGTCGAGCTCGGTAACGTTTTCATTACGATTAATAATGACCATCACTTTGCGTTGTTCTTGGCCTTGTTTGAGCAGACGAAAATACACATAACAATTATTCTCGGGTAAGAAGTGAATGAGTTTACCTTGATGCATGGCGGTCTCAGTTTTTCGCCAGTTGAATAGTGTCCGTACAAACGCTTGCATCTCTTGTTGCGCCGCGTTCAGATTTGCCCCTGTGAATGCATTGAT
>CAYXJI010000206.1:2752-6857 GCA_964465175.1 uncultured Burkholderiaceae bacterium
TGCAGCGCATGCGCCACCCAGTGCTGGATTTCACCGGGGTGCTGCGTGCTGCTGTAGATCCACCACTGGCCCTGCTCCAGCGGCAGCGCATAGGCGACCTGGCCTTCCAGGTAAAAGTGTTCCTGGCCGCCTACCTCCAGCTGCCCGCTCAGGGTGTGTAGTGACTTCTTCATGGCGGCTTCGGGCTCACCGCGCCAGCCACCTGGAAAATCGCCTCGCACTTTGCCATCATCCCTTTGCTTGGGACTGGTCATCAAAATTTCTGCACCATAAAACATCTGGGGAATGCCGCGTAAGGTCGCCAGCATGATCATGGCCATTTTGTTGAGCGCACTATCCTCATTGAGTTGGGAAAAAATACGTGGCGTATCGTGATTACCTTCGAATAGAGTGAGATTTTCAGGATGTGGATAGATGAAGTCATTGGCGATCGCTTCATACATGCTCATCATGTCGGGTGCTTTTCCCTTCTCGCCGATCAAGCTGTTATGTAAGGCTTGATACACGGGAAAATCCATCATACTAGGCATGGCTGAACGATAACCATCGTGATTTTGTGTACCGCGCTGCCAATACGCAATGATGCTGGGATTCATACTCCATTCTTCACCGACGATGTTGAAGTGCGGATATTCTTCGGTGATGCGTTGCGACCAGCGTGCTAAGAAATTCTCATCGGAGTAAGAGTAGGTATCGACACGCAGTCCAGACAGGTCAGCATATTCTATCCACCACAGGGTATTTTGAATTAAGTAGTTTGCCAAGTAAGGATTGCGCTGATTCATGTCGGGCATGGTTTTGACAAACCAGCCATCGGTGAATTTTTGTTGATCACTTTGCGCGGCGTGGATGTCTTGCAAAGTGCTGCGCAGATGATTGGTTTCGGTGTACTTAGTTGGAAAATTTAACCAATCGCTGCTAGGCAAATCCTTCATCCACCAGTGCTTTGAACCGATATGATTTAAGACGATATCTTGCACCACGCCTAGGCCTTTTTGTTTGGCGAAGTGGATCATTTCTTGGTAGCTGGCGTTGCTACCAAAACGAGGATCAATTTTGTAAAAATCCGTCGCTGCATAGCCATGATAGGAATGCACTGCTTGGGCGTTTTCCATTAAGGGTGTGGGCCACAGCATGGTGAACCCCAAGTTGGCGATGTAGTCTACGTGTTGACGCATGCCTGATAGGTCGCCGCCATGTCGTCCACCAGGCAGATCGCGCGCTAATTTGTCGCTGTAATCGGGGTGACTATCATTGCTCTCATCGCCATTTGCAAAACGATCTGGTACCACCAGATAGATGGCATCTGCAGCTGAAAAACTCGTTCTTTGTGCAGACAAGGGACGTCGATTTTTTAAACTGAATTCATGGCTTATGACGGCCTTATTGTTATTCCTGAAATCTAGCTTGACCTGGCCAGCGACTGCACTTTCTGCAATACGCACATCGACAAATAAATAGTTGGGATTGTCGCTGCGTTTCACGTCCAATATGGTGACACCCGGGTAGTTGATGCTGGGTGTTAGCTCACTGATGTTTTGACCATGCACCATGAGTTGAACGTCGGGCTGTTTCATTCCTATCCACCATGAAGCCGGCTCTAGATGTTGAATCTGGTAGGGTTTGCTCGTTGTTGTGCTGTGAGTAAGGGCTAAGCTTGAAGCGCTGCTTATTTCTTGACTTTGTGCATGGATGGTGTGGGCGAAAAAAAATACAGCGCCACCCAACAAGCTACTCAATGGCCTGAGTCGTTTGTGAGCTCTGGGGGAAATTAGGTGGCGCTGCATGGGGTTTAAGCTTTACTTTGCGTGGGTGTGCTTGCGCTTTGTTCGATCGCAAACGCTGCACCATTTAAGGCTGCTAAGGTATCGGTAATTAAAGCAGTGGGAATTTGTTGTAGGTAAGTTTGTAGTCGACCCTTGGCTTCAAATTTTTCGCGGAAACGGGAGTTGAAAAAGAAGTCGCCAAAACGAGGCACGATGCCGCCGCCGATATACACGCCGCTACGAGCGCCAACAGTCAATGCGATAGAGCCACAAAAACTACCGAGCAGCGCGCAAAAGCTATCCAAGGTTTGACGACAAGCGGTATCTTGATTTTGCAAACCGCGTTCCACTATCATTTCCGTACTGAGATCTTCGACAGCGGCGCCCATGGTATGTGCCACGGCACGATAGAGCACTGGCAAGCCTATGCCTGACAATAAGCGCTCGGCCGAGACATGTGAAAATTCTTGTCGGACTCGACTCAAAACAGCGGATTCAAATTCGTCGGTGGCGGCCAAGCTGGCATGCCCACCTTCACCGGGAATCGCGATCCAGCCATGGCGAGTTTCGATGACCGAGCCAACACCTAGACCGGTTCCCGGGCCAACGACGGCCAGCGTGCCGTGATGCTCGGGTAATTTGTCATGAGCGCGAATCTGTCCAGCATGCAAGCGAGGAAGTGACAGTGCCAGTGCTTCAAAATCATTGATGACCAAAAAGCGCTCTAGTTGCAAAGCGACTTGTACATGCGCTTTAGAAAATCCCCAATGACTATTGGTGAAATTAATTTGATCTTGACCCGCTGCGGTAGCGACGGCAAAAGCGGCACAACGTGGCGCTTGGTAGGCCGTGCCGAGCTGTGCTTGCACGCGCGCCAGATAATTTTCACTAGCAGCGATGGGGGTTGCGAATTGATTGACGGCCAAAGTATGAACATGGGTGATCGCGTGGTCGGCGTCGGCAACCCAACCAAAGCGTGCATTACTACCGCCAATATCGGCAACCAGCCAAGGATAAGGCGCGGCAGTGGGTGAACTTGAAGAGGTGGCGTTGGTCATCAGAGCATAATCCTGTAGTGCAAATCATACAAAAGCGCTGCTATTCTCAACTTTGTAAAAAATGCGGTGAAAAAGGTGGGGCGACTATTTTTGAATGAATGTAGCAAAACTACATAAAACTAGCAACGCATTTGTTGTTAAGTTTCACAATTCTGAGGAAATTGTGGTTTTCTAGAAAAAATCTGGCTCAGCAAACTTAGCAAACTCAGTGAATTCCAAATTGACGTGGATAAGCACGATCGCTTGTTGTAGCTGTTGATCAACGTCACTGTATGGGGTATTACTCTGTAGTCTAGTTACAAAAATGCTAGTGGCGAGCGGGAGCGTGTGCGCACTTCGATTCTATTGGTGGTGGATTGATTCAGGATTTGTAGGAAAACGCGTCATCGCGCCATCTTGGGTCTAGTCAGACTACAATGCAGTTTGTATGATGGCGTGGCGCATATCGACGCCATTTTTAGCTTGCTTGCGCCTCTTTGTCTCTTTCTCTCTCTGGGGCGAATTCAGGCTATAAGTCGGGGCGATTGCATGAAGCCGAATAAAACGCAAACCATTCAACACGGAGACACGGAGACACGGAGAAGGGCAAGAGAACTTCCCTTGTGAGCGCTTAGTTTTTCTCTGCGTCTCCGTGTTGAGCGGTTTTAGCCTTGTAGCTTCATGCGACAGTTTCAGCCTAGATGTCCTTAACAATTGACTTCACCTATTTCACCTAAATCAAATTATGGCAAACCAAGCAGTAGCAAGCTCAGCTAACAGCAACACAACCCATGTCACGCCGTATTTGTTGGCAGATATCGGCGGCACTTATGCGCGCTTCGCATTAGAAATGGGGCGGGGCGATTTTCAATATGTGAAGTCCTTATTATGTGCCGACTATGCTGACTTTTATGCCGCCGTGCGCGCTTATCTCGCCACGCTGCCAGATTTGACGATAGAGCATGCGGCGGTGGCGATTGCCAATCCTGTCGATGGTGACACGGTGAGTATGACTAATTATCACTGGCGTTTTTCGATAGAAGAAATGCGGCAAAAGCTAGGTCTCGATACCTTGTTGATCGTCAATGATTTCACCGCCTTGGCGATGGCATTACCCCGGCTTGGGCCTAACGATGTGCAGCAAATCGGCGCTGGTAGTCCGCGTAAGCAAAGCGTGATTGGCTTACTGGGTCCTGGTAGCGGTCTTGGAACATCGGGTTTAATACCAGCGGGCGATGGTTGGATTTCGCTCGGTTCCGAAGGTGGTCACACCAGTTTTGCGCCTAGGGATGAACGAGAAAT
>CAYXJI010000207.1:0-6851 GCA_964465175.1 uncultured Burkholderiaceae bacterium
TTTGCGTTCGAGTATCGTTCGCAAGATTTAGGAATAAATCTGCGTTTCCCTAAATTGACCAACCAAAGCATCGACCGCGGCTTTGGGAGCGAAAGCATGATCATCATCAATGCTGAGTGCAAGCAAAGGGCCTTGGTAGCGACTGTAGCATGTGCTATTGATGGTCGTATCGTCGAACAAATAATTCGGCATCAAACTCCAATCGCGCCATTCATGCGCGACCTGTTTGGGCAAATCATGTCCAACGCCTAAGCGTGCCGGCAAGTAGCCAAACACTTTGGTCATCATGGGCAACAGCACGTGCCAAGACGTCAGCATGCGTAGCCAATGGCGGCGCGGATACATACGCCAATAACAGCAGCCCGAAGCGATTAGACAAAGGCTGCCCACATGCATTAGCGCGGGCGCGAGGCCGGCCAAATTGCCACCCGCACTGTGGCCAATCACGTGTAGCTTACTGAGGCCGCCGCTAAAATATTCGGCGCAATACAGCAGCACGGCTTGCAAATCTTGTTGCCCCCAGTCCCGCATACGCGCTTGATCATGCCGCACCGATTGTTGCGCCGACGCGCCGATGCCGCGCGCATCCCAGGTCAACACGGCATAATTATTTTGCGCTAAATACCGAGCAAAATCCGCGTGAAATGTTTGGCGAACACCCGCCGCAGAGTTGATAATCACCCAAGCACGTGGCTTGATACCAGCAGCATTTACAAAATAGTGCGCGCTCAAATCACGGCCATCCGCAGCGCTAATCGTAATAGGAATGACATCCATGAAAATAGCTTTGTCGAACAAAAACACCAGCCTAAACTATAGAGTCAACTCCACAGCAAACGCTTTTTGAAGCGACAGGGCTAACAGATGAAGACCGTGTGGATCAAGCGAAATTACAAAGACGCTAGCCACAGAGGCGCAGCGTAAGCAGAGAAAGGGAAAAGCAGTTCCCCGCGACCTCTGCGCCTCTGCGGTGAAACTCTGCAGTGACTTTCTTCATCCCATTGCCCCCGTGAGAAAAAACCAAGCAAGGTACTGTAAAATAATGAGAGAAACTATGCAAATTGCAGCGCTAGAAACTGCGTCGGGTTTAAGTCGAGAAACCATACGCTATTATGAAAAACAAGGCTTGATTAGCGCGCCTAGGCGCAATGCCAGCGGTTATCGCGAGTACGACCAACATACGCTGTTTGAACTCTATTTTGTGCGTAAAGCCAAATGGTTTGGTTTTAGTTTGGATGAGATCAAAGTGGCGATTCCCAAATTGCGCTATCCGCCCGAGCAATGTCAAGCACTGCACGCTGCCTTGATGGAAAAGCGCGCAGAGATTCAAGCGGCTTTAATTGAGCAAGAAAAAAAATTGGCTTCCATAGAAGCCATGATGTCGAAATTAGGCGCGTTGCCTGCCCTGCAGAAAACGTCTGAATGACCATTCGGAGTCAACAGCTTCTAGGTCGTCGTTTGTAACTGCGGATGTACTTTTTGAATAAATTGATTAGCGATGTTCGCGACAATAGGATGCGCCGCTGGCAAGGCCGCATACACCTCATGCGCCCAACGCCACACCAAGGCGATATAGTCATCGTCATCCTGTGCCGCATCGATTTCAATCACCGTTATTTTGGGTAAATGCGCAGTGTCTATGGGAAGGATGAACTCATGATCACGGCCTACTTTATAGGCGTCTATCACTTCACTCAACATGCTGGAATACTCATATGTCCACTGAACACGATCGACTAAAATCAAATGGAGACGTGCTAGGTGAAAATGATTATTCCAGCGCCCGTGGATTTGCATGTGGGTTAATGCATGGGCATCGACACAAAGAAAAATCGTCATTCTTTGTATGCCTTTTTCCAGCGAAATTTTGTGCGGCAGATGACCAGCGGCATGCACACACTCGCTCAAGCCATGCATAGTCTCAGCGCCACATAACTGACATAGGCCATCTTCGAGAACTTCGAGATCATTCTTTGCTGCCTGTTCTAACCACTTTGGCATCACACACCTCCATCGCTACGACGCATCACAAGACCACACGTCCATCATAAAACAGGCTACAAAATTAAACTAGCGTTGTCGCTCTTTTTCCCACAAGACATCGCTACCGCCCGCGAATCGGTTTAACACCCGTGATAATACAAACAATAAATCGGATAAACGATTCATATATTGACGCGGTGCTTCGTTGATTTGCTCAGCCTTACCAACACTGACGATGGCTCGCTCGGCACGGCGGCATACGGTGCGGCATACGTTCGCCATCGAGGCTGCGCGTGAACCGCCGGGCAGAATAAAATCTTTGAGCGGTGGTAAATCTGCATTGTATTTTTCCAGCAACGCATCAAGGCGCGCTACTTGCGCTTCGGTCACCATGGTGTAGCCAGGAATACACAATTCTCCGCCCATATCAAACAAATCATGCTGGATAGAAAACAATTCCTGCTTCAATGTTTCTGGGATATCTTCACAGATTAAAGCGCCTATGTGCGAATTGAGTTCATCCACATCCCCCATGGCATGAACACGCAATGCGTCTTTGTCGATACGTGTTCCATCCCCCAAACCCGTGGTGCCTGCATCGCCGGTGCGCGTGGCGATTTTTGAAAGTCGATTACCCATATTTCTATCCCATATCCAAGATTCAACAACAAGAAAACCGTCGCCATCGCCTGTGAGTTTTCACTAATCCGGCGCGAGAGCGTCTATTTTAACGTCAAATTTTGTAGACAGGCTGATACCACTATGAGTAGCTAGGTTAATCACCGCGCACTTAGGCAATGCGCTAAGCCTTCGATTTAGGCGGCGATTCTTTTTGTCTGACGGATATAGGCAATTAAGTGCGCGGCCAACGCATCGCGCTGCACTAGCTCGGTATGTCCCATCAAACAGATTTGCAGCAAGTTTCCTTTGATCAGATAGCCACTGCGATAGCTCAGTAAGAAACCATGTTCTGCCATCGCATCGCCACAAGCGACCGAACTGATGTGCTCAGGTAATTGCAAAGTTAAGACGGCGGGAGAGCTTTGCACTGCGGGGTTGAGAATAGCAATGCCCGCCGTTTGCAAACGAGCACGCAGGTGGGCTGATGCGCTGGCGATGTCAACAAACCGTGCCGGGAAAATAGTCGACAATGCTTGATGCAATGCCGCGACCAAATTCGAAGAATGTGTGTAAGGAATACCTGCATTGGCACGATACGTCCCCAAATCCAAATAGCGAGGAACTTGTCGATCAGCGTCCACCTCATGCGAGTAAGCGACAATCGCCAAGCCCGGATACGCCGCAATCGCTTTTCCGCTAACGGTCGTCGCTAGGTAGGCGGCACTGACATCAACGGGTACACAGGCAACTGAACTGGTGCAATCGACGCAAAGTTTGATATCCAAACTATCGCACAGGGCTTGAATTTCATCGAGTGGATTGAGAATACCGCTCGAGGTCTCACAATGCGTCATCCATAACCAATCTGGTTTTTGCTGCAGCAAAACTTGACGCAATGCGGGCAAATAAAAACTGCGTCCGAACTCCGCATGAAAAGTATGGAACTCAATACCAAAGCGCTGAGCATGATCACACAAGCGTTCACCGAATTCGCCATTCACCAGAATCAAACCACGACGATTCAAACGCTTAATCTGCGCTGCCACCACGTCATTGGCGAGCGTACCGCTACCTAAAAAAATTTCGACTGAACGACTACCTAAGAGCTGGCAAAGCTGAGCTTTGGTATCCGACAAAAGCGACAGGAAAGCCTCGGCCCGATGTGACACCGGCGCGTTGGCAAAAACGGCTTGCACAGACGAATGTATTTCGACGGGTCCAGGCAAAAAGCTCACAGGTGCATCCATCATTGCTGTCCCTCATTTTGCATAGGTGCATCGTCGTTCGTTCTACTATTCTTCGCAACACGACTGTTTTGCAAACGCTGTTGCATACGCAAAGCCGATGCCAATTCCAAATACATAGGCTGGTACATGGCACCCGGTTTGCCCACCAAATTCGCAAAAGCGATAAATCCCATGTTCGCATACAATTTTGCTTGCAAGACAGTGGCAGAGACCAATGCCAAGCTAAATTTTTGTTGTAGACAGGTCGTCAAAGCAAAGTAAAACAATTGGGCGAAGACACTGGTGTGACGATAGGCGGGTACTATCGCTAATAGACGAATCTCGGCTATTTTCTGCAAGGTATTTGCGGCGGCTATAGGCAAATACTGATCGAGATTTTCCACCTTACTATCCAACGAAAAAGGTCGCACCGAACGCAAAGTCAACATGCCGATGACAGTCTCTCCAGACAAGGCGATGAAGTAAGTATTTTCATCGTGGAATTTATCCACCAGAAGATGCTCAGCATTCACCGCATGTTGAGGAATCTCTTCAACAAAGGTACGATAATTCAAACGGTGAATTTGTTCAAACTCATGCGTTTGATCGGCAATTTTGACATGTACTTTTGGGATGGACATCGAACGCACCTACTCAACAATTAGTTTGCCATGCTAACGACATTCGCCAGCAAGGCGACGAGTGCGCGTCGAAGTAGCGTCTCGTAGCACCTATCGTACTAAAAATCACACTCAATTACATTGGCAAGATCAGGCTCACGGTCAAGCCACCACCTTCACGATTGTTCAACATAATACGGCCGCCGTGCGCTTCGATGATTTCACGCGCTAGCGCCAGCCCTAAACCTGTGCCATTGCGTTTGGTCGAGTAAAAAGGCACCAAGGCATTCGACATCACGGTGTCACTCATGCCACTGCCTAGATCACTAACCTCGATACGCACACCCTCAACCATGGGCTTTACTTCTAGGCTTACGCCAGAAGCGGGCGAGCCAGATTCCAGCGCATTCTTTAAGAGATTTAGCAGGGCTTGCTCCATTTGTGCCACATCCAACGACGCCTGTTCTTCAGGTAAACGCCCGACCACTTGAAATGCCAACTGTGATTGCAAACGCCCTATAAAATTCTGCCAATAAATCGGCTCTAGACGCGGCGTAGGAAGCTTTGCAAAACGTGCATAACCATGAATAAAACTCTCCAAGTGTTGCGCACGTTCTTCTATGGTTTTCATAATTTCAGGCAAACGTTCGTACTGACCACGACTGATCAAGGCACCTGCCGAATTCGCTAAGGAAGCGACGGGCGCCAGCGAGTTATTCAATTCATGGCTGATCACACGGATGACTTTTTTCCACGTTTGTACTTCTTGACGACGCAGCTCCACGGTCAAATGACGTATCAAGAATAATTCATGCTCGGTGCCATTTAAGGTGAAACTCCGCCGCGACAAATGATAAATTTCATCTTCGTCATTGTCCTCGCTAGATTGATCTACAGTGGAGGATTGACGCGCATTCACGGTAAATAAACCATCGCCGCCATGCCCCATCGCTTCGCGCAAAGAGGGCGAAACTTGTTGCAGGATTTCTTCCAGCGTATGGCCTTCTAATTTACGGCCATGATTCAATAATTGTCGCGCCGTGATATTGCCAAACACCACGTGTCCGCGCAATCCTATCAAGAGCATCGCCACGGGCGTGTTCTGCAACATGCTGTCGAGTAGTAATTCACGCTGTACCAAATCGAGGCGCTGCTCACGTAACACGTGACCCAGATCATTATGTGCATCGACCAGATCAGCTAACTCATCATTACGTTGCCAATTGAGTCCGAAAGAAAAATCACGATCTTGATAACTGAGTACCGTACCACTCATCGCACGAAACAATTCCAAAACTGGACTTAGCTGTGCCCGCACTGATGCAATCGCAATCGGAATAAAAATCAACAGACAAGCACCAACCATCAAGATGCGGTCGTTTGGAAAGAAATAATCCAAAATCGCGCCGCAAGTTAATGCCAAACTCAAAATAAAGATCAACGTCAGCGATAAACGTGCCGCTAAGGAGAACCGCCAGCCGCGCGATGATTGATTGGCCTGCGCTGCCTTGGCTGCACTAGCGGCGTGAGTTAATTTATCGGTAACGGGAGGCAGATTCATAGCAAAAAAGGAAAAGATGGGATAGCCAGATGATGTCTTTGATCGCCGAGCTCTTGATACAGTCCCGACATACTGGATCAAATGATACTGGGTCAAATTAGCCGGCCAATAGACAGGAACGAACTCAAAAAAAACCAAGTCCGGACTGCTAACTTATATACACTAAATCAAGAACGTGAGATATTCAATCGCTCCATACGTCGATATAGAGCTTGACGACTCAAGCCCAAATCTGCTGCCGCCTGCGCCACCACGCCGCGTGCCTTATTCAAGGCTTGTTCTATTGATTCTCTATCCAGTTCAACATCACCCGCTATGACAACGCTAGTAGGCCTATGAGCAATCGGCAAACCCAAATCTTCAGCTTTAATATCGTCGGTGCTCGCTAATAAACACGCTCTCTGCATCACATTTTTTAGCTCTCGAACATTACCCGGCCACCCGTGAGCCAACAGGCTAGCTTGTGCAGTCGCACTTAAGGTTTTACCCTCTTCCAAAAATGCTTTTGCCAGCGGCAAAATATCATCGGGACGCTCGGCCAACGCAGGTAGATTCAATTGAATCACATTCAGGCGATAGAATAAATCTTCTCTAAATTGTCCCGCTTTGATCATCGCAGGCAAGTCGGCATTAGTAGCACTCAACACCCGCACTTTGACTTGCCGCTCTTTGTTGGAGCCCAGCCGTTCAAAGCGCCCGGTTTCCAATACCCGTAATAACTTGATCTGTCCGGCTAAAGGCAAGTTGCCGATTTCATCTAAAAATAAAGTGCCACCATCGGCCGCTTCAAACTTGCCTTCGCGTGCTTTGATCGCGCCGGTGTAGGCACCGGCTTCGGCA
>CAYXJI010000208.1:0-6159 GCA_964465175.1 uncultured Burkholderiaceae bacterium
AATCGTTGTGGTCTATTGAGATACTGAATTCGGATTAAATCCGCGTTTCCTTAGTTTTTGGAGACATGAAGACTTGCCCTTGAGATTGTTCATGCTTGTCTACTTTTTATTCTCGATTCGCTCCCAACAGCGCAAAGGCGTAACACTGATTGCCCTGATAAATTTGAGATAACCGCCCAGCGCAATCTAGCATCCCATAGTTAAGTAGTTAGTTCCAAGTCGAATCTGGCAATTTTTCATCAAGTGCTTTTCCGGGCGCACATTGATCTGAGTAGTATTGTCCAGCCATACCGCCAATCGCGGCACGATCTTGATATCCTTGTGTGTAATAGAACATGCCGTTTTCTTTGGCAAGCATAGTAGAAACAATGCCCAGTAATTTGGCGGCACGAGCATAACGTTGAATCGCTTGGCAATCAGTCTTGGCTTCGTCCCTTTCACCACGAATGTGCATAGCTTCATGCGCAAAAATATGCAAACTAAAGACCCCTTCTTGCGTCATTTTTTCTGGATGATCTAAATGATCCATTAACCTGCCACACCAAGGATGTTGAAAAACAATGCGCCCCGTTTCTATCTGCGCATGACCTGCCGCAAACACTTGGCGATCAAACAATGTGTCAAAAACGGTATTGCAATGCACTTCGGCCTTATTTGATTCAGAGAGTATCTTGGCCTTCTCCGTTAAGAAGCGCTCAAATGCCCAATAACGCAAAGGCATATAGGCGAATGCTGCGGCTATAGCGAAGGTGATTAACACATAGGGTATGGAGATCGTAGTACTAGGCGAATCGAAGCCAGCACGCGGCACAAAACGATAATAGATTTCGCGCAAGCTCAGCCAAAGGAAGAATAGAGAGAATGCCCACCACAACATAATTCGCTCGCTAAAAAAAGTATCTACATTATCGTCATCAAGATCTTGTGAAATTGCATCGCCATAATAGCATTGTAGAAGAAGTGTTTTTTAGCACTTCAACCCTCCGTCATCCACTCACAACTCACGCGCGCCAAGTTTGCCCAGATTGCCATTCCAGTTATCTCCTTTCACTGCAGTCTTTGTTAGTATAACTTTACTTGGCAGCGCTACAGACAAGGTGCTTTCTTCGGTCGTCAAGATGCCCCGCTTTTTTTAATGCAAACAAGCGCTTTTATGTGTATCTTTAGACGTTCATTTAAACCCAATAGCTGGCCAATCGAAAGATCATTTCCCCTAGGAGAAAAGCATGCAAACTGCAAAAGATTTTCACCCCGAAGTTTTAAAATTATTTGATCAATATGTACACGGCGGCATTAGTCGTCGCAGCTTCTTAGCCTCCGCTGGAAAATATGCGGCTGGCGCGGTCACTGCTGAAGGATTACTCTCGGCATTAAGTCCCAATTTCGCCTCGGCGCAGCAAATCAAACCGGATGATGCACGCCTCATTGCCAGCTATGTTGAGTATCCATCACCCAAGGGCTATGGCACGTTACGCGGTTATTTAGTCAAACCTGCTAACGCCAAAGGCCCTTTACCGACGGTCTTAGTGGTGCATGAAAATCGCGGTTTAAATCCGCATATCGAAGATGTTGCTCGGCGTGTTGCGCTTGAAAATTTCATCGCCTTTGCACCCGACGCTTTATTTCCATTAGGTGGATATCCTGGCACCGAAGATAAGGCACGTGAACTGTTTCCTAAACTAGACCAAGCCAAGACCCGTGAGGATTTCATTACGGCGGCAGGTATTTTGAAAACGATCGCAGGCGGCAATGGCAAAGTCGGAGTGGTGGGATTTTGTTATGGTGGCGCGATTGCGAATTTTTTGGCGAGCAAAATTCCTGATTTAGCGGCGGCAGTACCCTTCTATGGTGGTGCTCCAGCGCTCGATACTGTCCCCAACATGAAGGCTGAAATACTGGTGCATCATGCGAGTAGAGACGAGCGTCTAGTGGCAGGCTGGCCGAAATATGAAGAAGCTTTGAAGGCGGCTGGCGTCAAGTATCAAGGCTATATCTATGAAGGTGTAGAACATGGATTTAACAACGACACGACGCCACGTTTCGATGCCGCCGCAGCGAAATTGGCGTGGAGTCGTACCCTCGATTTATTTAACAGAACTTTGCGCACTTAGGGCACTTTACGCACTGCAAGCACAGGATGCCACGCTCCGCGTCAGTGCTATAAAACGCGATAGGCTAAATGGTCTAAGCGAACGCGACTTAAGCGCTGCAGTAATTGTCGTACTTTTTCTGGATAGTCCTTTAGACTTTCCAATTCACGATAATGCTGCAACGTCTTAGTGTGCTGCATAATGCTGTCTAATTCGGCTTGTCGTTGCGGTAAAAGCTCGCCTTGTGGATCGGTGAACAGCAAAGCATTTTCCAAATCCAAACTGAACGCGCGTGGGTTGAGATTATTCCCTGTGACCAAGGTGTATAGCGCGTCTACCCAGACCCCTTTCAAATGATAGGTATTGTCGCCGTCTTTCCACAGATGAATTTGCAACGCAGCGCTGCTCATATCGGCCTGATGTTTTTTGGCAAAACGACGCAAATTCACCTCATACAAATAGGGCAAACAGCCTATCGCCTTATAGGTTTGTTGTGGTGGAATATAAAAATCATTGGCGGTTTTATCACCAACAATGATGCTCACTTTCACGCCACGTTTTAAGGCTCGATTCACTTCACGCATCACCGGACGCGGAAAATTAAAATACGGCGTGCAGATCGTGATCTGTCTCTGTGCTGCGGCGAGCAACTGACATAGACTGCGATTGAGAGGATTATTATTACCGACACCGACTAAAGGCAGCACACTCAAACTGGTATGCTGCGCGACCGTCTTTTCTGGTCGCAGCTTGTACTGCGCAGATTTAAGTTGTTCTCTCAGCTCTCGAATATCGCTGCGCATTGCCTTAGTCGGTATCACATCAGACAAGTCTAAACGTTGCACCGCGTTGGATTTGAGAAAATTTTCCTGCATCCATTCCACCAAACCATTCGCTAAGGGTGCGTGTTGAATCTGCCAATAACGGTCATGTCTATACTTCTCTAATTTGTGCAAATACACATTATTGATACTCGCGCCACTGTAGATCAAATGATCGTCAATGACATAGCCTTTTAAATGCAAAACGCCAAACAATTCTCGCGTTTGCACGGGCACGCCATAGATCGGTATAGCCTGTTGATGTTGCGCACTTTGGGTTTGATACCACGCCGCATTGCCTGCGACCTTTCCTGGGATTTTTTGCTCGCCAATCAAACCACGTTGGCCGCGATGCCAATCGACGAATAGTTGGATATCCAAAGTCGGTATTCTAGCCTTCGCAGCATACAAAGCATCAAGAATCTCCTGCCCGCCCTCATCGTGCTGCAGATATAAGCTGCACAAATAAATACGTGTTTGTGCGGAGGCAATGCATTGTAATAAGGTCTGGCGAAAATCTGCGGCACTCTTCAAAATCTGAATAGATTTAGGCGTAATCGCCATGGCAGGTAAGTCTGTGAATTGCAGGCGAGGTTTAAATAGGCGCATCAAAGATAAGATTAAAAGAGAAACTAAAAAAGCTGAAGTGGTACTGTCATCGTAGATAACAGTTAGCGGCTAGAATCATAACACCGGCGCACCTTTTTTCAATCACTGACTGCCGATTTGGCAAAATAGACGCTCGCGCTGTACGCGGGAAAAATAGTCAACGCCGCCAATACCGCACGAATGGAGAGCATCTAGCACTCCTCCGGTATCCGGCATACCGCCTAGCAATATCGATGCGTTCTCACAGAAGGATTTATCGACAGTAAATTGGAACTATTTTGAGGCGAGTTCACGCACCAAAAAGTCGATCAGAGCCCTGGTCTTTAAAGCGATATGGCGTCCGGGAACGTAGACTGCATGCACCGTTCCGGCATATGGTTCAATCAACTTCCAGTCTGCTAAAATTTGCACCGCTTGCCCCGAATTTACGGCTGCCGCCGCAGTAAAGTCGGGAACTAAACCTATGCCACCGTCGGCCAATACCGCTGACATGATGGCTGCGCTGTTATTGATTGTGAGTCGCGTAGGTACCTGCACCTGGACTTGCACCACAGCTTGCTCTTGTCGCCTGTGCATAGACCAACTTTGACCAAACCGTGCATAGCCGAGATAGATACAACGATGCTGCTCTAGTTCTTGCGGATGCTTAGGTTTGCCTGCTTTTTTTAGATAGCGCGGTGTCGCCACTAAGATGTACTTCATGTCGCATAGAGGTCGTGCTGCGAGTCCAGGCGCCAGTTCGCTGGCGATGCGTATCGCCAGATCGACACCTTCTTCCACCAAATCGACCGAGCGGTCAATTAAGGTGAGCTGCACATCAACGTCAGGATTTTGCAGCAAAAATTCTGGCAGCAAAGGCGCCAAACACATTTGGCCAAATACCACCGGTGCACTGACTCGTATCACACCATTGGGTCGCGCGCTGTAAGTACCCGCTAGCGCTTGAATCTCACGCGCTTCACTGAGCATACGCAGACAAGCGACATGCACCTCTGCGCCCAGCTCAGTTAAAGCAATAGAACGTGTCGTGCGTTGTAATAGACGTCCACCCAAGTGCTTTTCTAGGCGGCTAATATGGCGACTCACCGCAGACGTAGTGAGCTGCAGATGACGTGAGGCCGCGGAAAAACCACCGTGTTCGACTACTTGGGCAAATACCGCCAATTCATTGAGCATTTCCATGATCTTAGATTCCTCTGTTGTACGGGTTCGAGTGTGCATTTTTCCGCGTCTTTGGCAAGGGTACAGCAGGGAATTCGCGGTATAGATGCCTCGCCTGCATAACGGCCTGCGCCTACTTGCGCAGATGCGCCTTGCAAAGACGACGATGACACAAGTTCCACGTCGATAGGAGGAGCATACTTCACTGAAGTATCGAAACGATCCAAAAGCGCAGAAAAGGGTGTAATCGAATTCGTAGCGTTCTCACCAAATGGTGAACAGTAAAAATAGCGTAAAGGTCAATGTCCACATGGCTTTTCAGACGATTTATAGCAATCGATAGAGGAATCTAGGATTTTTGACCTTTGCGTTGAATTCAACAATCCATTGAATTCTAAGCTAATTGTTATTTCCGCGTGCGTAAATCATACTGGCAACTCTTCAAAAAGTTCGTGCCGCGAAACGCCGGACAGAAAACCAAGAGTGAAAAAATGAAATCGAATAAAGCCGTATGGCAAATGAGCATTGCCATGTTGTTATCTGGAACCATAGGTTGGATCGTCCTACTCAGTGGGCAGTCACCAGAGACGGCGGTTTTCTTTCGCTGCGTGATTGGCGCCGTTAGTCTTTTGGCGCTGGTCAGCTGGCAGAGTAAATGGCAAGCCATGAACGGTGCATCTTTACGCTGGGTTGTGGGTGGCGCAATCGCCTTAATTTTAAATTGGTTATTTCTGTTTTCGGCGTATCGCTATAGTGGCGTCGGATTGACGACGGTGATTTATCATGTGCAGCCATTTTTCTTAATCATCATGAGCGCGATTGCACAGCGCGAACTCCCGAGTAAAGTAAAAATAGTCGGTTTGCTCATCGCATTTTTGGGCGTGATAATGACGGGGGATTTGCACTTCGATGCGGACAACGCCGCAATGACGCTGGGCGCTTTACTGGCTTTGGCTGCCGCTTTTTTATATGCTATCGCAACTTTGGCGACGCGTCAGCTCAAACAATTCGATTCAGCACAAATCGCTGGCATACAATTATTTATTGGCGCAGTGAGTTTGCTACCATTGCTACATTTTGATATCGCTACCTTCAGTTCGCAGACATGGTCGGCCTTGATTACTTTGGGATTGGTGCACACTGCCTTCATGTATAAATTAATGTATGCGGCGTTCCAAAAACTGCCTGCAGCTAGCTTAGCAAGCTTGTCGTATATTTATCCAGTAGTTGCGCTTTTAGTGGACGTTTTATTTCTCAATACACAGCTCAATGGCAGGCAATGGTATGGCATGTTACTCATTATCTTGGCCGTTTTTTCCAATCAACAAAGTGAGCGTTTGACGTCATGGTGGCGCTCAATTTTTATGCAAGCAAAACAGGAAAAAATATGAAAACACGCGCATTAGGTTCGCAGGGCTTACAAGTCTCTGCCATGGGTTTAGGCTGCATGGGAATGAGTACTGCGTATGGCGTCGCAG
>CAYXJI010000208.1:6190-6850 GCA_964465175.1 uncultured Burkholderiaceae bacterium
TCGCCACATTGCATCGCGCTATCGAACTAGGCATCAATTTTTTTGACACCGCAGAGCAATATGGTCCGTATCAAAACGAGGCCTTGTTGGGCAAAGCGTTTAAGGGACGCCGTTCTGAGGTGATTCTAGCCAGTAAATTTGGTTTTAAGATTGAAGACGGCGTCACCGCGGGCTTAAACAGCGATCCGCAGCATATACGCATCGCGGTCGAAGGTATCTTGCAGCGGCTAGGTACCGACTACCTTGATCTCCTATACCAACATCGGGTTGATCCCCATGTGCCGATCGAAGAGGTGGTGGGCGTGATGGCAGACTTGGTTAAAGAAGGCAAAGTAAAATATCTGGGTTTGTCTGAGGCTGGCGTTTGCACGATACGCCGCGCTCATGCGGTGCATCCGATTTCTGCATTGCAAAGTGAATACTCCTTGTGGGAGCGTAATTTGGAAGCTGATATTCTGCTCGTCCTACGCGAATTAGGCATAGGTTTGGTGCCATTTAGTCCTTTGGGTCGTGGCTTTCTAAGTGGCACGGCACAGCGCGCGGAAAGCTATCCAGCTAGTGATTTTCGTCATCTCGATCCGCGCTTACAAGGTGAAAATTTTGATGCCAATTGGCGCGCTGCACAAGTGATTGCAGACTTAGCCGCGCAACGTGGATGTT
>CAYXJI010000209.1:0-6839 GCA_964465175.1 uncultured Burkholderiaceae bacterium
TCGCTCTGCACACCGTGCCAGAAAATTCACAAGCCAAGCGGACAAATTTACTCGAAACCTTGAGCGCGGGTACTTTTCGACGCCAACATTCTTTTTGGCTAGTGATGAGTTTGAGCTTGATCATTACCGCCTCGATGTTGATCCTGCATCGGCTTTTGTTGCAAGGCATGGATGTGAGACCGATGTTGATCTTGTTCATTTTTCCTATCATTTTGAGTGCCATGTTAGGCGGATTTTGGACTGGCTTACTCTCTACTTTGATGGTGGCAGCGGCATTAAATGTATTCTCCGTCAAGGAGCGAGTGGACATTCATGACCTAGGAACTTATGACAATATTCGATGGTTATTTTTCTTAGTCAATGGTGTTGCGATCAGTCTTTTGAGCGAGCTGTTGCAGCGCTCTAAAAGTAAAGATGAATCACAACGACGCTTATTGGATTCTATTGTTTCTGGGACTTCCGATGCGATTTTCGTGAAGAATTTAACGTGGCAATATCTGGTCGTTAATCGCGCCGCCTGCGCCTTAATTGGAAAGACTGCGGAGCAAATTATCGGTTGCGATGACTTTGACCTATTTCAAGCCGACAGCGCACAAACCATTCGTGATATCGATGAAGCGGTGCTGCGTGCGGGTGTCACCCAAACCGCGAACGAATATCTGACGACACAAGATGGTCAGAAGCTGATTTTTTTAGTGACTAAAGGACCCGTATTTGATGAAGCGGGCAAGATTATTGGCCTATTTGGTATTTCGCGTGATATCACCCAGATGCGCCATGATGACGAGGATTTACGGCAGGTGCTGCAACAAGCTGGGGAGGCGATATGGATTACCAATTCACAAGGTGAATTTTCTTTCGCCAATCCTGCCGCTTGTCGTATGACAGGGCATAGTCTTGCGCAATTTCAGAAGTTGAAATTTTCGGATTTGGCGGAGGGCTCTATCAATCAAAACGTGGATCAAATTTTACAGCAGAAGAATACAGATCAGTCGTCGAGTCAAATTTGCTCGTTGCGGAGAGCTGATGGCGTACTACTCACGGTCGCGTTGAGCATACAGCAGTTATTGGATGGTCGCTATATCGCCTTTGGGCGCGACATTACTGAACAAAGCTTGGCGCAAGAAGCATTGCGCCGTCGCGAGCAGCAATTGGCTCGGGTATTGGAGGGAACGAATCAAGGCTATTGGGATTGGAATGTTAAAACCAATGAACTTCAGGTAAGTGCTCGTTGGGAGACCATGCTGGGTTATTCTCCCGGCGAAATGCTGGTGCAACGTGAAAATTGGCATCGATATATACATCCATCAGATATGCCCAAGGTAATGAAATCGGCTGAAGGGCATTTAGCAGGATTGATTCCTTTGCACGAAGTGGAAATGCGTTGTTTAACAAAGTCGGGCGAATGGCGTTGGATTTTGACTTGCGGGCGAGTGGTCGAACGTGATGCGGATGGACAGCCATTGATGATGTCGGGTACACATACCGACATCACAGAAAAAAAACAATTTGAGCAGGTGCAAAAAGATGCTTCTACCGTGTTTTCTAGCAGCTATGAAGGGATTATGGTGGTGAGTAATACTGGCTTGATTACCAAAGTAAATCCCGCATTTACGCGAATCACTGGCTATAGTGAATCCGAAGTAATTGGTAAGAGTCCTAAGGTTTTGTCATCGGGCGAGCAGAGTGACGAATTTTATCGAAATTTGTGGCATGACTTATTGCAGAACGATTTTTGGCGCGGCGAGATTACGAATCGTCGTAAGTCGGGTGAAAGCTTTGTCGAGTTGCTTTCGATTTCCACGGTGCGTGACGAATTCGGCGGCGCTTTGCACTATATCGGTGTTTTCTCTGATATCAGTCAATTCAAAGCCCACGAAGCCGAGCTCGATAGAATTGCGCATTATGACACCTTGACCGAGTTACCGAATCGACGCTTATTGGGTGATCGATTAGAACAAGCCATTATTCGGGCACAGCGGACAGAAACCTTGATGGCGGTTTGCTTTCTTGATCTCGATGGATTTAAGGCGATCAATGACCAATATGGTCACGCCACTGGTGATCATTTATTGGTTGGCGTCAGTCAAAATTTGCGGCAGGTATTGCGCGCCAACGATACACTGGCGCGCCTTGGCGGCGATGAATTTGTGATCTTGCTGTGCGATATGCATTCATCGGTTGAATGCGTGCAGATTTTAGAACGAATTTTGGTCGCTACTAGCCGCACTGTGCGGCTCGATGAGCTGGTGTTGCATCTGACGGCCAGTATCGGCGTCAGTATCTTTCCCGATGATAATGCGGATGCCGACAGCCTTTTACGACATGCCGATCATGCCATGTATATGGCAAAAAATGCGGGTAAAAATCGCTACCAACTGTTCGATCCCGAGAGCGATAGGCAGGCGCAAGCGCATCGCGTTTTTTTAGAAATGCTGACGATTGCGCTTCAACAAAATCAATTTGTTTTGTATTATCAGCCTAAAGTTGATTTATTAGATGGTCGCATTATTGGCGCTGAAGCACTGATACGGTGGCAGCATCCAGAGCGAGGTCTGCTGGCGCCAGCTGAATTTCTAGGTTATGTGCAAGACAGTCAGCTTGACCAAAAAATTGGCGAATGGGTCATAGCGCAGGCGCTGACACAGGGTGAGCAATGGCACAGCATGGACTTAAAGCTGAGCTTGAGCGTCAATATCAGTGCTACCCATTTATTGCAAGGAGACTTTTATGAGCGACTGGCCTATGCGTTACAAGGTAAGCCTGGCATCCCTGCTGCGTTTTTTGAATTGGAAGTATTAGAAACCGCAGCGATCGCCGATATCGATCATGCTGTTGCGATCTTGCAGCGTTGTCGCCAACTGGGCGTTCATTTTTCCCTCGACGATTTTGGCACTGGTTATTCGTCTTTGACCTACCTTCGTAAATTGCCTATCGATACCCTCAAGATAGACCAAAGTTTTGTGCGCGATATGCTGCAAGACAATGATGATCTCGGCATCGTGGAAGGCGTGATCCGTCTAGCTAAGGCCTTCAATCGCGAAGTGATTGCGGAGGGCGTGGAAACTTTGGAACATGGCGCTGTATTGCTAAAGTTAGGCTGCCATTTAGCCCAAGGCTATGGTATTGCCCGCCCTATGCCTGCCGATGAATTCGTGATTTGGTGTGAAAAATGGCGGCAAGAACGCGCTTGGCTGCGATTACAAACTTAGCGCCACTTGAAAAAACAGCGTAGTACACCGATATGACATCCAATTCTTGCTGAATCAAAAACAGAAAAATCGAGTAGCATGTAGGCTTGCCTGTACTCGCTTATTTTCGCGTGCATTTCAAAGAATCGAAATCGATTTGGCGAGATTAAAACAAATGCGCGCAAGCTAGTCACTCATAGTCACCTAACTGGAAATTTATTATGTCCGAAGAAAAAGAAAACAATAACGAAGCACGTAGCCCTTTTTTAGAAGAAAAGGCATTTAAGTCCCGTACCGTTTTGGTATTTGGCACGATCAACGACAAACTCGCTGCAGAAGTCAGCAAACGCCTGATCGCCTTGTCGGCAGAGTCGAATGACCCGATTACTTTGCTGGTCTCGTCCCCAGGTGGTCATGTGGAATCGGGCGATGTGATTCACGATATGATACGTTTCATCACCGCGCCTGTGCGTGTGGTGGGCACCGGTTGGGTAGGTAGTGCCGCCGTGAATGTGTTTTTGGCGGTACCTAAAGAGCGCCGCGTTTGCTTACCCAATACCCGTTTCTTAATTCATCAACCTAGCGGCGGCGCAGGTGGGCAAGCCACTGACATCGCAATTCAAGCCCGCGAAATCGTTAAAATTCGCGAACGTATCGCCGCCTTGATCGCCAAAGAATCCGGCCAAACTTTAGAAAAAGTGACGGCAGATATCGAACGCGATTACTGGATGAGTGCCAGCGAAGCCAAAGAGTACGGCCTAGTGTCCCGCATTATCGTGCAACAAACGGAATTAGATGCTTAATTTTTAGTATTGTGTCATTAAGGTACAAATACTAGTGTAGGAAGTAAGCGCAGCTGCGCTTACTTCCTTATTTTTTCCCTCTCCCGACTCAAACCCCAGCGCAAGCTCAGACGTACCTATCTTGTTAAAGAATTTGGTCTAAGATGAAATGACATCGCGATCAATTACAAGAAAGGACAAAATCATGCTTCCCTATGATGCTTTGGCGGCCTACTGGTCCAGTGCAGAAGTTACCATCAATCTCCTGATTTTTTTCAATATTCTGGGCGCGCTGATTCTCGGTTTATTGGTTGGCTACGAACGTTCCTATCACGGTCGCGCAGCAGGCATGCGCACTTATGGTTTGGTCTGCATGGCGTCGGCGGCCTTGACGGTATTTTCTGGTTATCCTGGCTTCTGGTTTGGCGGGCAAGTCGCCAATGTGCCTATGGTCGATCCCACACGAGTCGTGCAAGGCATCGTCACCGGCATCGGCTTTTTGGGCGCGGGCGTCATCATGAAAGAAGGTTTTAACATCAGTGGACTGACGACGGCGGCATCGTTATGGGCGGTCTGTGTTGTTGGGGTATTGATCGGCGTTGGCTTCTACATGGCGGGCATATTGCTAGCGGCGCTTTCGGCGATCTGTATGGTGTGGATTAGTAAATTGGAATATTGGTTACCCTCACGACATGCGGTCGCCGTCATGATACGTTTTGATAAGGGGCATATGCCGCAGGTGGACGCTATTAAGCAATTCACCTTAGCCCACGGCTATCAATTAGCCGGCGGCTCGTTGCGCATCAGTTACGAAGAAGAGCGTCCTGAATGGCATTTTGTCGTGCTAGCACTAGGACGTAAAACTGGTGCACCACTGACTTTGGTGGCGGAAAACATGGCCAAATTTGAAGGCGTAGAAAAATTTCATTTGTCGCATGCGCGCAATTAAAAATTCTGGGTTAAAACTAGAGCAAAGATTGAAATACCCCTCTGTTCGCGCTACGTCACAAAGCAATCACAAGCTATGCTATCAGCTCTCTAGTTCATGGAATGCTGATGTCAATTAGCCTAGGATTATCTCCCGTCGGCATCGATGCCCAACGGGCTTATCAACAGATTAAACAACGCGGCGAACCCGCGCCCTTATCGGCCGAGGCACAAGCGCACCTCGACGCCAGACAGGCGCTCAGCGAGAATCTGCAAAGCAAAACGGTCAGCACAGAAGAACAAATCCAAGAGCAAAAAGCTTTGGAAAAAAGCTGGGGTTTGATGAGTGCGATTTTAGGAACGCAGGTGGATGTGTATGTTTGAGGCTCATTGTTCAACATAGCTATGAATGTCATCAATGCGTCATCGACTAACTAACCGCCATTAACAATTTCATCTTGTAAGTCTTCAAGGGCATCCAAGATCTTCATGAATTTTCGTCCGAATTCGGTCACCGTGTACTCGACGCGAGGAGGCACTTCTGGGTAACTATTTTTTTGCAAAATACCAAACTCAACATTCTTACGCAGACATTCATTAAGCACTTTGGTCGTCAATCCCTCAACGCTTCGCACCATCTCGCCGGGACGATACTTGCCATTTTGTAGCAATTGGTAAACCGTCAGCGACCACTTACAGCCATAAATCGCCTCCACCATACGCGCGCTGCGCTCGGGTGCTGATTTTCTCAAATATATTTTTTCGTTTGTATTCATCAAGATGTACCTAAAAGTACCTATGGCACCAAATTGTGCTTACTTTTCGAGACCACATGCGATCGCCATACTGCAGTCTTCGCAGTGTAACCCGTTTGGAGAATAGACATGAACAACATCGTAGACAGATCAATAGAAAAGCGAGCCTTCATAATTGGCGGCTCTAGCGGTATCGGTTTTGCCGTCGCCCAACAACTAGTCAAAGTGGGCATAGCCGTCACTATCGTCGGCAAACAAGTCCACAAGCTTGAAACGGCAAAGCAGGAATTGCTAAGCCTAAGCAATGGCGCATCCGTCAAACTGATGCAGGTCGATTTAGTTGTGTCCAATGAAGTCGATAACTTGATCTCCCACATCGATAATGACACCTCGCCTATTGATTATCTTGTCAACGCGGCAGGGACTTTCAAACCCCTCAGTTTTTTGTCACACCAACGGCAAGACTATCGGAGTTACCTTGATTTGAATGAAGCAAGCTTCTTCATCACGCAAGCCATCGCAAAAAATATGATCAATCATGGTGGTGGGTCTATCGTGAATATAGGATCCATGTGGGCAAAACAAGCAATCAAGCTCACACCTTCGTCTGCCTATTCTATGGCGAAAGCCGGTCTCCATTCCTTCACCCAGCATCTCGCCATGGAATTGGCAGAACACAATATTCGAGTCAATGCCGTATCGCCTAGCGTCGTCAAAACACCGATCTACCAAAGTTTCATTCCTGCCGATCAAGTTGAGAGTGCTCTGAACGGATTCAATAATTTTCATCCTATCGGTCGCATTGGGCAAGCATATGAAGTCGCACAAGTCATCAACTTCTTGCTGAGCGAGCAAGCCGCTTGGGTGACGGGGGCGGTCTGGGATGTGGATGGTGGAGTCATGGCTGGACGCAACTGAGTCAAAAATCCTCTTGCAACAGTATTTCTTTGAATACGTGCGTCGTTGATTTCGAATTCGCTTTTACGCATTGAGCTAAGCTATTGGTAGGTTGGCGCTGAGCAAAGCGAAGCCCAACAATAGCTACGACTATCAAAAAATGCTGGGCTTAGCAGCGCCAGCCTACGTGTTTTTAGGTTGCTTTGAAGTTGTTTTTGAATTGGCTTTTGACCTTCTTCCCCATCTGACACTGTCCAATGGGGAACCCGAAGGGCAGTGGCAGCGTG
>CAYXJI010000210.1:0-6756 GCA_964465175.1 uncultured Burkholderiaceae bacterium
CGACAGTCTCACCTCGACATTGCATTTCGACTTTATAACTACATAGATGCTTGATCGATGAATTACGTGATGACTTCTCACTATGGCCTAATTGCATCCTGCCATTCAGGGCAAATTTTGCATCGATTTGCGTCAGATTCAACTCCCCCCAGCTCAACACAATCTTGCCACTAGGGCCTATAGTATTGAGTGGTGCGCCCAAGCCTTCTAGGCGCTCAGACGGCAAATTTAAACGCGCCGGACTCACTCGCCAATGCGTAAAATTGCCGTCTATGGCAATCGGTGCCGACAAGGTCACCGCATTTTCTACATCAACCGATAACTGTCCAAATAAAATTCTCGGCGAAATCTTCCAAATAAAACGTCCAGGAAAGAGCGGAGTTACCGCAGCGCTTTTATCAGAAGCAACACCAATAAAAGCCGAACCACGCCAAAAACTACCCTGCACATCCCCCAAAACAATCCGACCTGCTGTTTGCTTCTCTATCATTATTCCGACCCAACTTGCGGGGAGAAAAAATAACACAGTCGCAAGTACACTCACCAGCGCGACAAGGAACAACACCAACATTTTTTTCTTTGACATCTCAATTAACTTCTTATTGATTGGTACTCTGGATTCTTTGTTGGCGCAAATTCACCACGACGCTCACCTGCCCCGGTTCAGCCAAGGCCGTCAATTTAATATCATCAACGGTCAAGCGTGCGGCCTTTTGCATTTCCAAGAACCATTCCATCATATTGGCATGCGCCACCGCATTCACTTGTAGGCGCACTAAGTCATTCACGACGGTCAAAGATTGCGTCTTAATATTCCGGCGCAACAAACTCGCCTCGACAGATTCACGCGTAATCGCAGGTACGGTCTCGGTCATCGACCGCGACAATTGTGCGTATTGCTCTGCCATCAGCGTCATGGTGGCGGCTTGTTGTTTGAGTTTGGGCGTGGATTCGTGCAACTGCTTAATGCGACTCATGGCGGGTTGTACCCCGATCAAAAATACCGCACTCGCAATCATCAATAGGCCCAAGCCCAGAAAAATACGTCGCTCACCTAACTCACGTTGTTTCCAACTCTCAATCAAGGCATTCAATAATGTGATTTGTTTCATTGTGCACCACCCGCGTCCACAGTAATTTTTAACACGCCCTCGTTCACATTCAGGCGCAAATGACGCTCTTGCAATCCAGCACGTAAGCGATCAATCGATACTTCGGCGATATTCTTCGGCGTCACAAATAAACTATGCTCATGATATTCTACGGTCACGACACCGGCGCTCGGTAAGACGCCGACGGTTTGATCCCAAACTTGGGCAAATTGACCGCTTAACACCAAGAAGTCATCATCACTCGATTGTCCGGTTAATTTTTTTGCCGTATTCATTTTTTGCTGCATTTGCACCAAAGGGTCGCGTATGACTCTGTCGTTTGGAAAACTCGTTTTATAGGTAGACATTAAGGACGCACGAACCGCATCAGACTCTCGTTGCAGCGACCACCACTCCCAATTGAGTCCAATCAAACAGAGAAGAATAGCGCTACTGAACATCGCGATAGACCAACGCCAACGCGGCCAATCAAAAGTCGTCTTTCCTTCCAGCCGCAAACCGGACAGCAAATCCAGAGAGCGTGTAGAAAGTGAGGTCAGCTTGGTTTTCCAATCTGCCGAAAAAATCTGAATTTCTCGATCTGCCAAGCTGTGCTGCACCGTTTGTAAAGCGGGCGTCAGCTCTGCCTCTACGTAGAGATTTAAAGCGCCTTGTGGCACCAACAACTGTAGAGCATTCGCTAGTAAAGTCTGATGCGCCGCATGATCGCTGCGGCTATGTTGAATGTCCAAATAAAAACCAGCTGCGAGCTGTTCATTTCCTTGCGCGCAGATGTCAAATCCTAAACCAGCGGCGGGCGTGGTTTCAATTAATAGCGAAGTCTGATCAGGCGTGATTGGTAAGCCTTGCGCGATAGAGTACGCAGAAATTTTGCGGGACCCGAAATGCTCGCACAAGCGAGTCAATTGCACCATCCAATCACGAGCAACCACGGCAACAACACAAGCACCGTCGACTGGTGGCGATGCCACAAACAATAGTTCAGCGGGATCAGTCAACAACTGCTCTTCCAACAAATTGGGCATGGCCAACTTCAATTTTGCAAACGGCATGGGTGGCACTACGAGCTTGAGCATCGTGACATCACTTGCGGATAACAAGATCACAACTTGAGCAGCATCCTGTGTCTGCAACAACAAAGCGGCCAAACTGAGGCGCCCTTGTTGCAAGATATTTTTTTCGGTCGATGCTAAGCAATAAGGAAACAAAAATTCTTCCCACTGCATACCAGCATCAATCACTGCCTTGGCAGGCAGTTGTAAATAAAGCGTACTTGCCATGTTCTCCGACACCCCTTGGTAAATT
Organism: uncultured Burkholderiaceae bacterium; assembly: GCA_964465175.1. Classification (GTDB taxonomy): domain Bacteria; phylum Pseudomonadota; class Gammaproteobacteria; order Burkholderiales; family Burkholderiaceae_D; genus Undibacterium. The sequence goes on from CAYXJI010000210.1 coordinate 2,418, forward strand.
GAGTTTTGCGCCTTCTTTATCTTTTTGCGTTACACGCCAACTCAATTTTTATTTTTAACTGAATCTTAACTTTCTTTAATCCATAGCACTTGTACACGCGGCCCTTCTCGCTCGAATAAGGCATTGACTTCTAATAATGAGCGATTTAGTTTTACGCGGCCATTAATGACAAAATATTTGCTTCTAAAATCGAGCAGGCTCTCGGCAGCGGCCGTTACCTTATCCGGAAAATTCAACTTAAATCCCTCAAAATTGAGAAAGTAAGTACGATCCCGTGTCGCAATCATTAATGCCGCGTCACTCATACTGACATTCTCAAGTCGCGCGGATAATACCTCAGCGCTCGTGGTATTCACATTAATTTTTGTCGCGCTCGGCAACACCGTAACAAAATCGCGCAATTTTATGATCATCTGCGGCGTAAAACCTGGCACTGCCAACAAATCATCTATTTGACTAAATTTCAAGAATTGTACTTCGGAAGCGACGCTCCCCGATAGACCTGGCGTGCCACCATCGAGGGGATTTGCTGTTTCCGAAGGATTAGGTGTAATGACACCTGTCGACCCAGCCCCGCTATCCGCCTTGCCACCAGCGCCGCCAATACCACCTGACGAGTCTGGCGATGTAGGGCCAGCCATCAAACGCTCTTGTGTCATAGCGACTTGCGCCGCTACATGCTGTGCTAAACCAGAGTCCATGCGCAAATTACTGAGTAACTTTGCGAATGCCGCTAGCTCTAGCGGATTCACCGAACCATTTTTTGCTAAATTCGTTAAATTAAATTTCGCCTGAGCGTCGCTAATTTGCCCCGATAATGAAGCTTCACTATCTTCCGTATCCGTTTTACCATTTTCTACATACTGATCCAGTCTTGTGTCACCTAGATTCACGGCCCAAGGCTCGCCCAAGTGATCGACTTTACTGGTGCGGTCATCTTCTCTGAGAATTAAAGCAGCCCAATCCAAAGCCCCTCGCAAGACCCACTTTTTCTGCAATTGATAGCGTTGATTTTCAATGGAACGCACCTGCACCTGTTGCTGCCAAAATAAACTAGCGACGATGGTAATAGCGAGCGTGGTCAACAACAAGGCGGTAACCACCGCTACACCAGATTGTTTTTGCATGAGACGCGCTTTCTTCATGCGGCACCCAACAAAAATATTTTCAGCAAAGGATTAGCCTGCCCGGCGAGTTGCATCGTGACTTCCAAGCCTGTTTTCCTCGGCACTTCTTTATTTGACTTGCCCCCACCCGGTGTCGTCTGTGGTGCGGCAATATCACTACCAGCAACGCGCCAGCTGTTTTCATCATTGTTCCAAGTACGCATTTGGAACATGGCGACATCCTTTTGCAATTTAACGACGGGCAAATTATCACTACCATTAATCGCATTTTGCCAATACGAATCAAGAATCTTTAAGTCACGTGTGGCAACCGACTCACGCCGCGTAAAATTGCCGTCCTGCATGCGATATGCAACAACCTGTAGACGCGTGGGTTGATTGTCGTCATAAACTGTGCGAATTAAAATTAATTGCTGATCGAAAGCGCGCAGATTTTCTCTGCGGGGCAAAAAGGATTCACTCACTAGATGGGCGCAATCATTCTCTAGTTGCACAAAGCTAATTTGCGCACCACGACTTTGTTCCAACTCTTGATTGAGCGTGACACGGGCGCGGATAATACTATCCAAACCACTCCAACCCATGACCGCAATGATCGCCAATATGGCAATCGCGACCAATAATTCAATCAAGGTAAATCCGCGTTCTGCAGCAATAAACTTAGGGTGCATTGGGCACCACCTGCGTCAATTTTGCCAAACGCCTTTGTAAATTATTGGCATCAAAGACCAACACTTCGACGCGCCGAAACGAAGGATTCGGCGTCGCTAAGACATGTTCCTCACACAAAAAATTGAGCTCACCTTGAGAGCAAGGAAAACTACGCTCACCAATTTGCGGCCACTCTTTGCCGAGTCGAATTTGTGCCAAGCGATTTTCTGCCGACCAATTGGCCATCATCGTCGCGCGCAGACCGCTGCTATTTTGCGCGAGACTCGCCACCGCGCGCAAGCTAGCACCGAGTACAGTTCCGACGATCACCAGCGCCACCAAGACCTCAAGCAAAGTGAAGCCGCGCTGCTGACGCAACGGGAGATAACTAGAAAAAGAATCGAAATGCTTCAAGTGCTTCTCACATTATTCAACATCAAAGTGCCCTACACCATCGGCGCGAATCGAGACCTGATCTTGAGCGACGCGTAGTGACAATAAAAATGGTCGGCTCACTGGCTCACGACCAAACACGATACGCAAATTACTTGCGGCCTGCTCATCGTTAGAGACGATTTCCAACTTGGTTTCAGGCAGCGCAAAATCGCGTCCGCGCAAGCTATCAAGATCCTCTAGCTTGTTCCATTGATTGTCGTTATAGACAAGAAAATGGTAACCCTTGTCTTGCACTTCGAAGGCAATGGGTCGATTACGCACAATCGCCTCTTCACGCGCCAATTGCAATAACAGTGAAACTCTTTGCGCATCTGTTTGCAAACGTTGACGCGTACTTTGCATCGCAGTCAAAGAAACCGCCCCTAGCATAATGCCCATGATGACTAAGACCACCAATAATTCCAGCAAAGTAAAGCCAGACTGGCGTACACGGCCAGTGGGCAATTCAGTGGGCAAGACAGCCATTGTCGTTTGTGCGTAGTTGGGAAGGTCTACAGATCCCACGAACCAATATCAGCATCGTAACCGGCACCGCCTTGTTGACCATCTTGACCATAGGTGAAGATCTCAATTTCCGATTTCAAACCAGGAGACATATATTGGTAGGCATTGCCCCAGGGATCTTTCGGCAATTTAGAGATGTAGCCTTCAGGCTTATAGCCATTGGCTGCGGGACCAGAAGTTGGTTTCGTGATCAAGGCTTGCAAACCTTGATCTGTGGTGGGGTAACGTTGATTATCGAGCTTGTACATCTTCAAAGCACCCAGCATTGTGGCAATATCCTGTTTCGCCTGCAACACGCGCGCGTCGTCGGTACGCCCCATCAATTTTGGCACAACCAATCCGGCCAAAATCCCCATGATGACCAGAACGATCATGATTTCAATCAGGGTAAAACCCTTATTCAAACTATGAGTCATTTTTTTTAATGCATTCTTTGTTCGCATACCACTTCCTAATTTAAGTCATTTTTAATTTGTATTTTTTTTAAATTCAAGACTAGACATCTGCTCCATCCACCTTAGCATCGCTACCTTAGCAAAAGCGCATTAGAGAAATCCTAACATGAAACCTCTGCAAATTTGCGATTTGCTGTCAGCGATCCTCGTATGAAAGCCATTTCATTTAAAAATTACAACAAGCATTTTACATTGCGATAGAAATTGTTAATTTCTACGTGGATATCCCTGCGCTAATATTCTTTCCCAAACCTCGTTCTTTTGCTCATCCGTCATAAACACCCAGTCTGCGACTTCCGCCACCGTACGGCCACAGCCTCGGCAAATATCATCAAAGGTGGTAGAGCAAACCGCGACACAGGGAGTGTCGGGTCGATTATTTTTTTTATGCATATTTCATTCTCAATAACGATACTCGATACTAAGGCTTCACTCGCGTCGCCTCTCGCGTCGTCAGCAAAGATAGTAGCGTAATTATACGCAGTAAAAGCGCAGCAAAAGCATCGCCCCAGCGTCCTGCACTAAAGCTTTAGGCTGAATCAGCCGCGCAAGATAATGACTTTACGTGACAGCATCATGAAATTTACTTCAAGAATGGTCAAAACCAGCAAATCCATATTGACCAGACCTGTATTCCACCCCAAAATCGATGCCTTAGATAGACAGTACAAAAATATTAAATTACATCACAGGGATTTTTCATGGCGCAAGAATTTTTTCAGGCATTAATATTACTCATCTTGGTCACCGATCCATTCGGCAACATTCCTATTTTTGTGAGTGTCTTGTCAAATGTCGCGCCAGAACGCCGTTGGCGCGTGGTCATCCGTGAATGTGCCATCGCTTTTATTTTGCTTTTACTATTTATGTTTTTCGGCAAACTTTTCTTGGCAGCGCTACATCTTTCTGAAGTTGCATTGCGCATAGGTGGTGGCGTTATTTTGTTCTTGATCGCCTTACGCATGGTGTTCCCACAAGAAGGGGGCGTGTTTGGCGAAGTCGATGGCGATCACGAACCATTCATCGTTCCCTTGGCAATTCCGGCCTTGGCCGGCCCTTCCTCCTTAGCAACGGTACTTCTCTTTTCCTCAGATAGTCGTTTAGATGTCGCGATCCATGTAGCGGCATTAGTCGCAGTCGCCATCG
>CAYXJI010000211.1:0-5100 GCA_964465175.1 uncultured Burkholderiaceae bacterium
CATTACGACACCGGATCACCAAGCCTTATCTAGACGACTGAAACAACTGTACTCCAGATACGAGCGCAGTCGTGATCTGATCAATGTCGGTGCCTATTCCGCTGGCTCCGATCCCGTCTTAGATGAAGCAATTCGAAAATACGATAGGATACAGTCGTTTTTGCAACAAGAAATCACGGAAAAATCCTCCATATCGGAAAGCTTAGAGGGACTTGCCTCTTTATTCAGCGCTTAGATTTATGGTGAGATGCGTACAATGAAAGACGATTGAGAAGATTATGGCAGCATCTGCATTACAAACCTTGATTGAGTTAGCCGAAAATGATGTGGAGAGCGCCGCCAAACATCTAGGACAAACCATCAAGGCGAAGGACGAAGCAACGAAACAACTCGCCCTGTTAATACAGTACCGCTCCGACTACGAGGCAAGACTACAAAATAACTCACAACAAGGTTTGACGGTCTCGCAGTATGCAAATTTTCAAGGCTTTATTGGCAAATTAGATCAGGCAATCGAAGGACAAAATAAATTAATCATCGATGCGCAGTATCGTGTTGAATCGGCAAAAAAATCTTGGCAAGAATGCGAAAAAAAGCGCCTCTCCTACAAAACGCTTATCAACAGAAATATCGCCACTGAACTCAAAAAAGAAAATAAACGCGATCAAAAACAAACCGACGAACGTGCCACGCGCAATCTGTTCTATAAAAAATAAAGTGCGCAAGCCGGGTCAGCAATATTGCTCGTAGCGTGTCAACAAAATAGCTGCAATTTTGTCAAAATAGGTGTCCAAATGCCAAACACAACGAACGTTTCCCAAACTCTCCCTATTTTTGCTCCGACAAAGAATGGGCAAAGCGCGATAGAGTTAAAAACTCAAAATAACAATAATTTCAATCAGCTATTGAAAAGTGAAGTCGCCAATAAGGCAAAGAAAACGCAAGTGGACAACGCGAGACAGCAAGCCAACAACAAAACCCTCAGCACACCACCGAAGCCAAACAGTACAAAAATAGAGAGCCATGCAAAGTCTCCCGATCAAAATTTATCGACCATAGACAAAGAGTCGGATGAGGGCAATCAAACGGCCTCGGCACCCATTGAAAACACCAACGCATTGCTTAACTTTGTCGGCGACATTCAGGCTCTCGCACGTCCTGCCAATAATAACAATAGTGATGCCGAGCCATCAGCTGATCCTAGCAGCATTGCATCTCAAAACGTATTGACGCCCCTGAGCCTTGACACCGCAGCTAGCACTCAAATTGACGCTAACAGAACGACGGCAGATGCATTTAGCACTGACACCAATTCTACGACCGAAAAACTTGGCAATGGCTTTGCAGATCACCTCACAAAAGCGGCCAGTGATGGAATAATCCCAGCACCCAAGGACGCTAGCAAGACCGGTACAAACACCCAATTCGTAACAGAAAATTCGGTTAGCGTGGAACAAGGCCCACCTCCCCACGCACAAGATTCGACAGCTGCATCTACGCGCACAGTCGAACTATCCATCCATCAACAGTCTGGCGACAAGCTTGAAAAATTGGCGAAGCTGGATACAGCAGTGAGCGAAGCTAAGCAAGAAGGTCAAGGCGAACAAATTATTGCTGCCGATAGAAATACTAGTGTAGACATTACTTTAGACAGAAAACCACCTACCTTGCATTCAGAAAAACAAATGATAGACACCCAAGTAGCGATACTCAATGCGAACAGGCGTGTAACTACATTAGAAAGTACGAGCACAGAAAAAGAAAGTCCTACGGAGATTTCTACAGAGCTCTCTAGCGCTGCGCTAGCACCGACAGATCGACGAATAGCATTAAATGCGAATGAACGCTCTGCATCGGATCAATTTTCTATCGATTTAAAAGCGCATACGCAAGAAGCACGCGAATCAGATGTAGATCAACAGCCGCAAAACAAACAAGAGATAAAAATCACCGAACTCCCAAGAGCAGAATCATTGACGCCAGCACCACAAATACAAGCAAGCGTAGAAGCCAATAGCGTTTCTGCGACGTCGAATTTTATTGGTCCCAGAGTAGGCACAAAAATGTGGGATCAAGCCATAGGTCAAAAAATTGTCTGGATGGTTGCTGGTGGCGAGCAAAGTGCGCAACTCACACTCAATCCGCCCGACTTGGGCCCCGTGCAAGTAGTGTTAAGCATCAGCGACAATCAAATTGATGCTAGCTTTGTGTCCTCGCACCTAGACGTGCGTGAAGCGATTGAAGCCGCTGCGCCTAAATTGCGTGAAATGATGGATAGCGCCGGCATGTCACTGACAGGGTTCTCGGTCAATGCACAATCTACAGCATCAAGTAATGCATTCGGATCGAGTGGCGAAAACAGGAATAACGGCAGCGCGAGCCATGCCAATCGCAGTACTGGCGCCGATTCCAAGCAAGATACGCCAACCACACTCACAACGAGTAGCAATCGAAGCAGCGCCAATGGCCTAGTTGATACATTTGTGTAAAGATACGGCATTGTTTTAGCCAGCTTCACCATTAAGCTTAGCCCATGAGCGTAGTCAAACGCTGACTGGACGCTCCTTGTTTCAAAATTGTGCTCAAAACGACAGTGTTTTCGACTTTGAGCATGTCTATACAGTCCGGATAGTTGAAAACAATACTATAATAAACTCGGCAAAAAAATTCTCTTATGAAACTTTTAAGTCGTGCTCGCAGCCCTGGCGGCATCTTAAAAACCGATTTTTGCTTTTCAAGACAATTCTCTTTTGCCGGTAGAGGGCAAGTATGATAAAACTTGAGAGTAAGACCCAAAATCCCGCTCTGTTTTGGAGATAGCAAGACAGAAAAATCGTGGATAATTATTTCAACAGCATGAACACTTATAAAGTGGTGAAAGTCAATTATGTCAAAAGCACCTGCAAAGCCAGCCGCCGACGCCCCCGTTGGTAAGTCGAAGAAAAAACTATTTATCATGATAGGCGTGGCCGTACTGTTGTTAGCCGGCATTGGCGGTGCTGCCATGTTTATGCTTTCAGGCAAAAAAAATGCCAAAGAAAAAGAACACAAAGAAGAAGTCACAAAAGCACCTGTCTTCCTTCCTTTGGAACAATTCATCGTGAATCTGCAATCGGAGTCTGGTGAAAAATATTTGCAAGTACAAATGACATTACGGGTTCCTGACGATGCGCAAGCGAATGCGATCAAAGCGAATGCGCCGCAAGTAAAGAGTCGCCTCATTATGCTCTTATCGAGCAAAGACGCTTCAGAGTTACTCACCCCTGAAGGCAAGGAAAAATTAATTCGCGAAATTACAACCCAAGTTAATTTGCCGTTCACCCCTAAAGGCGAGCCGCAACAAGTCAGCGACGTCTTTTTTACTTCATTTGTAATCCAATAAATCGTGTCTGATAATTTTCTATCACAGGAAGAAGTCGATGCCCTTTTAAAGGGTGTGACTGGCGACCAAGACGACGCTGAGTCGCTTGAAGATACCCTAGGTGTCCGCTCCTATAATTTGGCAACGCAGGAACGTATCGTTCGTGGGCGTATGCCGACCTTGGAAATTATCAATGAACGTTTCGCACGCCTTTTGCGCATTGGTCTCTTTAACTTTTTACGACGCAGTGCTGAGGTCTCAGTCGGCACAGTCAAGGTGTCGAAATATAGTGAATTCATCCGTAATTTGGTGGTACCAACCAACCTCAATTTAACCCATATGAAACCGCTACGAGGCACATCCTTAATTGTGATGGACCCCGGCTTAGTGTTTCTGTTGGTGGACAATCTGTTTGGCGGCGATGGTCGATTTCACACGCGCGTTGAAGGGCGTGACTTCACGCAAACAGAACAAAGAATTATTCAAAAAATTCTGGAGATCATCTACGAGACTTATGCAAAATCCTGGGAGCCAGTCTACCCAGTGCAATTTGAATACATACGCTCAGAGATGAACACACAATTTGCGAACATTGCGACGCCCAATGAAGTGGTGGTCTCTACGACATTCACGATAGAGCTTGGGCCGGTCAGCGGTGAAATGCATATGTGTATGCCGTACTCGATGATAGAACCCATACGCGACTTGTTGACCAGTAGTTTGCAAGGTGAAACGCTGGAAATTGATAAACGTTGGGTACGTTTAATGACGCAACAAATTCAAATTGCAGAAGTAGAAATCGTGGCAGATTTAGGTACCGCGCGGATTAATCTTGGCGATATTTTAAATATGAAAGTCGGCGACATCATTCCTATCGCCGTGCCCGAAATCGTGTCAGCAAAAGTAGATGGGACGCCCGTCATGGAATGTAAATATGGCGTTTTTAATGGACAATACGCGCTACGCGTCGACAAAATGCTGGGTTCTAGCGGCAACGATGTAGCGCACGAAACACAAAGTGGAGAGAGCAATGGATGACAACAACGATGCAATCAGTGAAGATGATTGGGGTGCCGCCATTGCCGAGCAAGAGAAAGCGGATGCTGAGGCAGCTGCTCGTGCGGCTGCGGCGGCTGCGGCGCCTGCACCTACGGCATTTTCCTCGGGCGCATTTCAAGAATTTGGCAAGAGTCCACAAACACAAACATCGAACGACATCGATTTCATTTTGGATATTCCAGTTCAATTAACAGTAGAACTGGGACGGACAAAAATTGCGATTAAAAATTTGCTGCAACTGGCGCAAGGCTCTGTCGTTGAGTTAGATGGTATGGCGGGTGAGCCTATGGATGTTTTGGTCAATGGTTGTTTAATTGCGCAAGGTGAGGTTGTGGTGGTCAACGATAAATTTGGTATTCGACTCACCGATATCGTTACACCAGCAGAACGTATTCGTAAGTTGAATAAGTGATGTACGAACTTCAAAAAAAAATCGGATTAGTCGAAGAACATTGCGCTATGCAAACAAGATCAAGCTTGATATTCGCTTCCAGCTTAGTCGGTATATGCGGCGTGTTTCTGAGCGCCGCTGCTGATGCACAAACCAAAGCGCACGTTGCGATTACGCCTATCACTGGTTCGAATGTGTCGCCTAGCACTGGCTTGCTACAAATATTTTTGGCTCTAGCGGCTGTCATCGGCTTGATGTTGTTAATTGCCTGGCTATTTAAACGCATAGG
>CAYXJI010000211.1:5110-6747 GCA_964465175.1 uncultured Burkholderiaceae bacterium
CAATGAAAATCGTTGGCGGTTTGAATATTGGGAATCGCGAGCGCATCATGGTGGTGGAAGTAGCTGACCAATGGTTAGTCCTTGGTGTCACAGCACAGCAAATTAATACGCTTAGCAGCATGCCAAAACAAGAGCTTCCAACGACGACGGCCGCTGAAACTAAGCATTTACATACAAAACAAGAAAATCAGTTTTCTTATTGGCTGAAGAAGACTTTAGAAAAGCGCAGTACGCCTGAAACCTAATGCCTCATGAAAACCTTGCGCCAACCTAATCATTGCAGTTCTGCAGCCACTTCGCCATTTTCTATGGCTGGGATTTCAATCCGCTCTTTGCTGCTACTGCTACCAGCCTTCCTGCTACTCATCGTTTTTCCTGATGCTGCATTCGCCCAGAGTGGTGGTGGCTTGCCTGCAATCACCACCTCACCTGCCGCAGGCGGCGGGCAAAATTATTCTCTCAGTATTCAAACGCTGATCTTTTTAACGTCCTTGACGTTTATTCCAGCCGCTTTACTGATGATGACCAGTTTCACGCGCATCATTATCGTATTGTCCTTATTGCGGCAGGCGCTAGGTACCCAGTCTGCACCGCCAAATCAAGTATTAGTTGGCCTCGCCTTATTTTTGACTTTATTTGTCATGGGGCCAGCTTTCGACAAAATATATGACGATGCCTACCTCCCCTTTAGCAAGAATGAAATCACTATGCAAAAGGCGATGGAAAAAGGGGTTGAACCGCTCAAAGAATTTATGTTGAAGCAAACACGGGAAACTGACATTGCCCTGTATGTACGCCTATCCAACACCCCTGCTCTGCAAGGACCTGAAGACATTCCTTTGCGGGTACTGATTCCGGCTTTTATAACAAGCGAACTCAAGACAGCGTTTCAAATCAGTTTTGCGATCTTCATTCCCTTTCTCATTATCGACATGGTGGTCGCCAGTGTTTTAATGGCGATGGGTATGATGATGGTGTCGCCCTCTATTGTCTCGCTTCCATTTAAATTGATGCTATTTGTGTTGGTCGATGGCTGGCAATTATTGATCGGTTCGCTGGCGCGTAGTTTCTATTAAAGGACGATAAAAATGACACCCGACAGCGTAATGACCATGGGTCGGCATGCCATGGAAATCACCTTAATGATCTCCGCTCCACTCTTACTCGTGGCCTTGGGCATAGGCCTAATTGTGAGTATCTTTCAGGCCGCAACGCAAATCAATGAAACGACCTTGTCCTTTATTCCTAAATTGGTCGGTATCTTTGTCACCTTGATTATTGCCGGCCCATGGATGCTGTCGGTTATGGGTGACTACATGCGCGAAATATTCACCAGCATCGCCACCATGGCGGGTTAACTTGCCATCATGATCTCCATTAGCAGCAATGAACTGATCAGCCTGATTGCTGCATTTTTGTGGCCGCTTACACGTATCTTAGGCTTTATCGCCATCGCTCCCCCCTTTGGCAATAACGGTGTCCCAGTGCAAGTAAAAATTGCCCTTGGCGTATTTTTGGCCTTAATCGTCGCTCCCACAATAGATCCGATTCGTGATGTCGACATGCTCTCTATCACTGGCATCATGGTCGTGTTACAGCAGTTTATTATTGGCCTCGCGATGGGCTTTATGGTGCGC
>CAYXJI010000212.1:0-6746 GCA_964465175.1 uncultured Burkholderiaceae bacterium
TGGCACCGGAAATTTTGACAGGTTCTAGTTTGCATCCTAGCTCTGATATTTATGCGCTAGGGGTTGTTTTTTATGAATTGCTGACGGGTGAGCGACCATTCTCCAAACTCTCAGGCTTGCCTTTGGCCGCTGCTTTAATGCAGTCAAACTCGGATCAGTGGCCGTGGCCAGATCATCTGCCATTTTCCTTGCGTCAATTGGTGCGACTGATGACCGCACGACAAGTTGATCAACGTATCAGTAGCATGCAAGATGTCGTGGTGCAGTGTGCTCATTTGGCGGCGCTCGATCCGCCTTCTTTAAGTTCTATGTCATTGGATTTGAAGTCGCTGAGAATTGCGGCTTTAGCTGACCCGACACCTCGCGAAATCGATTGGACAAAATTGCGTAGGCCGATCAAGCAAGCCGCTTGGGCATTGTTGTTGATGACTGGATTGTTTGCTGTGTGGTATTCCCAACCCTATTGGAAGCAAATTAGCGTCAACTTGCAAGCCTATTCGGAAGCGCAAGAGATGCAGAGTGGTTTGCAGGCCTTGGCATATTTTGATCAGCAAGAAATGCTGGATCAGGCCGAACAGCATTTTGAGAGAATTTTATCGAGAACGCCGGAGCATGCGGCTGCAATCGCTAGTTTGTCGCTGGTTTACAGCTATCGCTATGCATATGCAGGGCGCGATTTGGGATGGCTACAAAAGGCAGAGGCGAATGCCCAGCGGGCATTAAAATCAAATGATTTTTTGGCGCTATGTCATATCGCGAACGCGAAAGTCTTTTCCTTGCGCGATCAATTTTCACAGGCATTGGCTGAGTTAGAGCGTGGACTTGCCTTAGATCCTAACAGTTACCTTGCATGGTATTTGAGAATTGATGTTTTGATTCGATCTAAACGCTTGGATGAAGCATTGCAATTGGCTAGTCAAGCGGCACAGCGCTTTCCGCAGGAGCGTTTATTTCCTGAGCAATTAGGACAGGTTTACGCTCTGCAAGGCAACTTAAAAGCGGCGCTTGAGGCCTATGATTTGAGTATGAAGTTAAAGCCAGACGCGAGCTCCGCTTATATAGGTTCGGCGCAAATCATGGTGCGCCAAAACCGTGGTGATGACGCGGTGCATCTTTTGCAGGCAGGATTGAACCTGCGGCCAGGAGCTGAGTTATCGACGGCCTTAGCGAATGTTTTGTTTGCTCGTGGCGATTATGTGGGGGCGGCGGCTGCCTACGAAAGCGCAGTCACCGCAGGTAAAGGGAATCCTAATGATGATCTGGGATGGGCTAAGTTGGCGGATACTTTGTCTTGGCTACCTGGGCGTAGCGATGCCGCGAATAAAGCCTACGATAAGGCGCGTTCTTTACTAGCAATTCGCCTAACTCAATCTCCGAATAATGTGGACTTGTTGTCGCGTATGGCACTCTATGCAGCAAAGCTGGGTGACAGCGTTGACAGTTTGGCGCGTTTGCAAAAAGTGTTGAATCTCGCGCCTGAAAATGCCGAGGTGCAGTTCAGAGCTGCAGTGAGTTATGAGATTTTAGGCAAGCGTAATGACGCGCTAAATGCCTTGGTCAAAGCCAAAAAATTAGGCTACTCCACCAAAGCGATTGAAGCTGAGCCAGAGTTGCTGGCTTTGCGTCGCGATCTTAAATACTTGTCGTCCTAGCACGCTAGAATCAAAGTAAGTTGAGTTGAGCATTAGCCTTGGGCTAAAGCGATCCAACTACGTAATCCAACCCAAGCCCTTTAAATGGCGCCGCAACGCTTCACTTGGTGTTTTTAGGAGCGACGCACATTGCTCAATTTCTTGGTCGGCCAATTGCAGTCGTTCGCGAATTTCTGCAGCAGGAATTTGCTCTACACGCCGAATCTGGCTGTTATTTTCGATTAGCTTATACATGGACGGTCTTGAAATGCCTAGGTACTCTGCTGCGTACTGAATCGTCCATTGGTGTTTTTCCATAGCGTCGACCACGTCTTGTTCGGTTAAGTCGCGTAATTTTTTTCGCTCTGGTGGCGCACTGATGTTGGCTGGCGGGCGGGCTTTTGTATTTGCTGCTGAAAACGCGGCGAGATCGGCTGCCGACATGCTTTGTGGCTGTCGCAATTCTGCGCTCGCGGTGACCGTCATTTTAGGGCGTTCAACAATATTGGCGAGTAGTGGAAACGCCCCCATTTGAATTGAAAGCAAAGCACGTTTAAAAACATTGCTCATTTGACGAATATTGCCCGGCCAATCGAAGTTAAGCATATCGCTGATTAGCGTATGGGGAATTTGCGTAACGTCCAGATTGGTCACGCTATTATTTTGTAATAGGTGGCGAATCAGCAGACCAATATCTTCGCGCCGCGCGCGCAAGGGCGGGATGCGGATAATAAAACTTTCTAGTCGGCGCAACAAAGCATGATTGAACGAATCGTCGTATAAATCCTGATCGGTAGCGGTAATCAGACGTGCGCTGGAGCGTGCATCGCGGGTGGCACCTAAGGGGCGATATTCACCGTTCTCGAGTACCCGTAGCAACATAGGTTGTACGCTAGTCGGTGTATTGCCGATTTCATCTAAAAATAAAGTGGAATTTTGTGCTTCGCTGAAAAAACCATCGCGTGTCGTTTGCGCTCCTGTATAAGCGCCGCGTGTCGCACCAAACAAATCTGCAGCCGCGAGTGACTCATTCAATGCCGCCATATTGACGGAGACCATTTTATGCCCATTACGTTTGCTCAGATTATGTATGCCTTGCGCCGCAACTTCTTTACCAGTGCCCGTTTCACCTAATAGTAAAACCGTATTGTCATTGGTCGCTGCTAGGCGAATTAAGTCACGGGCTTGTATCGCACTGCTACCGACGCCAAGAAATCCCTCCACGGGATTATGTTTAGGTAAGCAACGCATCCAGTGAATACAAATAAATACAGCCCGCCCCAAACTGAGAATGACACCAGCCTCAATTTGTTCGGCGCTAAAGAACGTCGGGTCGCGAATCTCTTTGCCGTTGACCTCTACCGCCATGCGACTGTTTGGTGGGCAAATGGTAATGCCGTCACTCGTATCCCGCACGATACGCACGGGGTCTCTCGATATGCCGCCATGACCTATCGGTAACGCATCGCTATTGATTTGTTGGAAGCTTGGTATGAATCGACTCACCTCAATGACCGCGGCTTCAGTACCGCCAATAAATTGATCGCCAATGCGCGCAAGATCAGGGTGCCAAGCGACCGTCATACTCAGCAAATGACGATTGTTTTGCGTGCTTAACGCGACGGGTGAGGTGATTGTGTAATCAACTGTGCTCATTGGTATCGGTAAATCAGTAGGTTGAGAGATAAAAATCTTTACATGTAAAAAAATATTTTACATGGCAACGCATTTTTTGCTTGTAAAACACACTTAATTCGAGGTGCTGTCACTATCGCATTTCACATTATGGCTTATGCAAGGAATTTGCATAAGCTATTTTTATATACTCGCTGATAGTTTCAAGGCCTTGCGTTTCGGTGTTGTAAGTTCGTCTCTTATTTCGATATTTTGAAGCACTTTTTAGGCTGCGTTTTGCGCCTCTTTATATTTTTAGGATCATCTTGCTAATTTCTTTTAGTGAATTATGAGCTTCATGATCAACACAGCGTGAATTTCATAAGTCGCACATTCTATCGAGTCGTAAGCATATTGCATACCAGACCATTAAAAAACGACAACTTTCCATTGTGAGTGCGGTTGGCACGGGATTTGCTGCTACCGATTTATCAATGATAGGTTTTTGCTTTTTTACGGGTTTATGGAGGGGCTTTCGAGCCACAGCTTGCATATGGATAATCTTAATTCGGAGCATCTCGCATCAGTTAGACACATAGACGTGTTGATACTCGGTGGCGGCCCAGCAGGTAGTTCGGCGGGCTTAAATTTATTAAAACGTGGCGACCTGAGTGTCATGATGATAGAGCGCGGTAATTACTCCGAGCTGAAGTTTGGCGAGTCCTTGTCTTCTAGCGTGCGTTCTACCTTGGAATATTTAGGTGTGTGGGATGACTTCTCCGCGACCCAAAATCTTACTCCGTTTTACAGTCAGATCACCTGGGGTGGTGCCACGAAGAAGCAAACCGGATACATGTTCACCTCACAAGGCGCCGGATGGGGCTTGGATCGTACAGCGTTTGAGCGCCTGTTGGCCGATAGTTTTGTGGCGCGCGGAGGTGAGCTGCTGCTAGAAACTCAAGTGGTGACTTGTGTGCGTCAAAAAGAACGCGGCTGGAAAGTGGAAATTAAATCCAACACCCAAGAAGTGCAGACTATTTTATGCAAATACATTATCGATGCATCAGGTCGTCGTGGTGTGATGCGAACTAATTTAAATTTGGCTTTGATGGTGCATGATCGCTTGATAGGTGTTGGCTGCATTGGCGAAGTTCCTGCCAGTCGTCAATTGCTAGTCGAAAATCGCGTCGAGGCTTGCGAATACGGTTGGTGGCATGTTTCCCCTATGCCTAACAATCAAGTGTCGGTCGTCTTAATGAGCGACCCCGATATTGTCAATAAACTGCAAGCCTGCCACCCAGACGTTTGGAAGGCTTTGCTCGACCAAGTTGAAAATCTTGGTGCTGCCATTGAAGGTACTAAGTTTAGCGAAAAACCACGCTCATTCCCCTGTTATTCCTCCTATTTGAACGATGCTGGCGGTAAGGATTGGGTTGCAGTTGGAGATGCGGTGGCTTCCTATGATCCCATCTCTTCCTCAGGTATACCGCGAGCCTTGTCTAGTGGCATACATGGCGCCTTTATTGCGGTCGATAGTCTGTTCTCGCAAGGGGAATTACTGAGCACCTATGCTCAAGCGATAGAACAGGATTTCAAACAATATCTGCAGACGCAATGGCAATACTATCAGCGTGAGAGTCGTTGGCCAGACGCCGTTTTTTGGGCAAGGCGTCGTGCCGTGATTGGTATTTCGAAAGAATCCACAGTGCGTACCACCCATTTTTATGAGCCGAAAATTAACCGCAGTCCTATACATTTAAAAGCTAACGAAGCACGAGATTTATGGCTTCTATGTGAGGCTGGACGCTCTTTAAAGCAAGTCGTCTCGGAATTTTCCACCAAATACCTGTATCTGCCCGAAAACAAAATTATGCTAGGTTTGCAGGAGCTGATCGAATCAGGTTTCTTGGAGATTGCGATAGACGAGGAAGAAGACTGTGTTTTCTTTAATACTGATCGATTATATTTTAATTAATTCCATGCAACACGACTGAAAATACCACTTTTTCGCGCTTTTTGTTTTGGGATTATTCCAAGTTAGGATTGCGCTCCAAGCGGGCTGCAACACGGTAAAATAGCGGGATGAATACAGAACTCGCTATAAATCCAGAAAACACTGCTATTGCCGCCCAAGCAAGCACGCCCAACACGCCAACCTCAGCTGCCTACCCTCAGTTTGTGCATTTACGCATGCATTCTGAATATTCCATCGTCGATGGTTTGGTTCGCTTAGATGATGTGGTAAAGGCAGCAGCCAAAGACAAACAAGCTGCGCTGGCGCTAACTGATCTAGGTAATCTATTTGGCTTAGTCAAATTTTACAAAGCAACGCGTGGCAAAGGTATCAAACCGGTCACTGGCTGTGATGTTTGGATTACCAATGACATCGACCGTGATAAACCCTCACGCTTATTATTGCTAGTGAAATCACGTCATGGTTATCTACGCCTATGTGAACTATTAGCGCGCGCTTGGATAGAGAATCAACATCGCGGTCGGGCGGAGATTAAATTTGAATGGCTGCAAGAACTCTTCAATAACGACAGCGAACAAGGCTTGATCGCCTTATCCGGTGCGCATTTTGGCGATGTCGGGATCGCGATTGATAACGCTAATCTAGACCTGGCTGAACGCAATGCTCAGCGTTGGGCGAGCATTTTCCCCAATCACTTTTATATCGAGATTCAAAGAGCGGGTCAGCCAAATATGGAGCCGCACGTTAAGCAAGCGGTGAAGCTGGCACAGCGTTTGGGTTTGCCGGTCGTGGCAACGCATCCTATCCAATTTTTAAGCAAAGACGATTTCACGGCGCATGAGGCGCGTACTTGTATTGCCGAAGGTGAAATGTTGGCGAACGGCAGGCGTGCGCGTAAATTCAATGACCAGCAATGTTTTAAATCGCGCGAAGAAATGTTGGCCTTATTTGCTGACATCCCTGGTGCACTGGCTAACTCAGTCGAAATTGCCAAACGTTGCAATTTGAAATTGGAACTCGGTAAACCGAAGTTGCCAGATTTTCCTACGCCAGAAGGCATGACCATCAATGATTTTTTGGTGTTCGAAGCCAAACGCGGTTTGGAATTTCGTCTAGAGACTTTATTCCCCAATCCTGAAAAGCGCGCGCAACACCGCGAGCGTTATGAAGCGCGTCTGAAGTTTGAAACCGACACCATTATTAAGATGGGTTTCCCCGGTTACTTCTTGATCGTTGCGGACTTTATTCAGTGGGCCAAAAATAATGGCGTACCGGTCGGGCCAGGTCGTGGTTCTGGTGCGGGTTCTTTGGTGGCGTATGCGCTGTTAATTACCGATCTTGATCCGCTCCAATACAATTTGTTGTTCGAACGTTTCTTGAATCCAGAACGCGTTTCCATGCCCGACTTTGATATTGACTTTTGCCAAGAAGGTCGCGATCGCGTGATTCAATACGTGAAAGATCGCTACGGTAAAGAAGCGGTGTCGCAGATTGCGACCTTCGGAACCATGGCGGCCAAAGGCGCG
>CAYXJI010000213.1:0-1777 GCA_964465175.1 uncultured Burkholderiaceae bacterium
AGAAATCGCTTCTTATCCTATTCACCTTTTTATTAAGCGCTTGCGCGATTACCGATGTCAGTCACTACAAAAATGTGAAGCCAGTATTCGACTTGGAAAAATACTTTACAGGCACCACAGATGCTTGGGGCATGTTTCAACAACGTAATGGCGAAGTTGTGAAGCGCTTCCATGTGATCATTGAAGGCAAACGCGTCGCCGACGAATTCATCCTTGACGAGCAATTTGTGTATGACGATGGCAGCAAGCAGCAACGCATTTGGAAATTAAAAAAAACCAGCGATGGCCGTTGGTTGGGGCGAGCCGACGACGTACAGGGCGAGGCAATAGGTGAAGCCGCAGGGAATGCGTTTAAGTGGCAATACACCTTATTACTCCCTGTCGATGGCACCACCTATGCAATGCAAATGGATGACTGGATGTATTTGATCGACGAGCAAACGATGGTGAATCGTGCCCGTATGAGCAAGTTTGGCATAGACGTCGGCGAGGTCACTTTGTTTTTTCGCCGGAGATCATAATGCCAAGCTCACCGCGCGCCCTGCTCTACGCCAAAGGCTACATCAACTTATGGCCAGCCTTGAATACACCCGTTAAAAACTGGCAAGGACAAGTCGTGTGGCTGATCGGTGCTTCTAGTGGCATAGGCGCGGCATTAGCACAACAACTACTGTCGAATGGTGCCCACGTCGTGTTATCGGCGCGGCGTGCGGAGCAACTCGATATCGTCGCGAATGGACATCAAAATGCACGCGTCATGGCATTTGATGCTAGCGACAAAAACGCGTGGGATTTAATGAGCACGCAAGTCTTGCAAGAATTTGGTAGTATTGACCTAGTTGTTTTTTGTGCTGCCAAGTACCAACCTGAACGAACTTGGGAAGTTGACGCGGTCGACGCGCAATCCACACTAAACATCAATTTGCTTAGCGTTTATCAAGGGCTGCAGAGCATACTTCCAGATATGTTAAAAAGGCGGCGCGGAGGTATTGCGCTGGTCGCCAGTGTGGCGGGTTACCTAGGACTGCCCAATGCCAGTGTCTATGGGCCAAGCAAAGCGGCATTGATCAATTTAGCTGAATTGATGTATACCGACTTACACCCCAAGGACATCAACGTGTATTTAATTAATCCTGGTTTCGTCAGTACGCCTTTAACCGCAAAAAATGCTTTCTTTATGCCTGCGATACAAACACCGCAGCAAGCGGCTAAGGCTATTTTGTCAGGGATGCAAAGCGGTCGATTTGAGATCCATTTCCCTAAACGCTTCACTTTCTTTTTGAAATTTTTACAATGCCTCCCCTATCGACTGCGCTTTTTCTTGTTACGACAAATTGCACCCAAAAGTAGTGAATAGCAAATGGCGAATAGCACAGCCTTGTATCTGAATAAATCTGCCGACTAAATGATTTTATCTTCCCTTTGGTAAAAAATGACGCACTCTCCGACCACAAAAATTATCGATTGGTATGCCAGCCTAAGGTCTGACTCCTTGAACGCATTGGATCAATTCTACGCTGAGGATGCACGCTTCAAAGACCCCTTTAATGAAGTGCGTGGTACCAAGGCGATTAAAGCTATTTTCGCGCACATGTTTGCGACTACGGACAATCCACGATTTAGCTTCATCGATATCATTGAGCAAGATCAGCAATGTTTCTTAACGTGGAAATTCACCTTTGGCCTAGGTGGCAAAAACTATGAAGTCATGGGCGGTTCACATTTACGCTATGACGCGATAGGAAAAATCATAGACCATCGCGACTATTGGGACCCG
>CAYXJI010000213.1:1787-6746 GCA_964465175.1 uncultured Burkholderiaceae bacterium
AAGAACTGTGGCAAAAATTACCGATTCTTGGCATGTTCATCCGTTTTTTACGGCGACAATTTATCGTCAAAACCTAAAGTACACAATTTCATCACGGTCATTCTGCTAAAATCGCTCTCTTTGCGCTTTGTACTTTGTGCCTTGCGACTTAACAAATAAGCTAAACGTCAGCCTTATTGAATTTAGTGCGGCGCTTTTGTTACTCGACTCAGCCCTAATTTACCAGATTGGTCAACATGTCTATTTCATCCCGTGTAATTTACCTTGATTCCAATGCCACCACGCCCGTCATGCCGCTAGCGCTCGAAGCGGCTCGAGCTGTGATGGAAGATGATTACGGCAATCCTAGTAGTGTGCATAGCAGCGGGATACAGGCAAAAGCAGTCATGGAACATGCACGCAAAACCGCGTGTGAATTATTAGGCAGCGAGAACGGCAAACTCTTGTTTGTCAGCGGTGCAACTGAGGGCATACAAACCGCCATATTCTCAGCGCTACTAGCATTACGTGACAAATTAGCCAAAGGGGAAAAAGTTGGCACCGATCTACTGTACGGGGCAACTGAGCATAAAGCGGTACCAGAATCCTTGCAGCATTGGAATCAAGTCTTAGGTTTACATTTCAAGATCATCGCTATCCCGGTAGATCACACGGGTCGCCATGATTTAGCTTTTCTGAAAGCACATCTTGCTACGGCAGGGCTAATTTGCACCATGGCGGCAAACAACGAGACCGGCATCATCACCGATCTCGCTGGCATAGAAGAATTGTTGCGCGGACATCCTGCGTATTGGCTGGTGGATGGCGTACAAGCACTCGGCAAGTTGCCCCTCAAGCTGAATCAACATCGAATTGATTACTCCCTATTCTCAGGTCACAAGCTCTACGCCCCCAAAGGCATAGGCCTATTGTATGTACATCGCGATGCGCCGTTCACGCCTTTATTAGCAGGTGGCGGACAAGAAGGCAGCTTACGATCCGGCACCGAAAATGTATCGGGCATCGCCGCCTTAGGTGCGGTTCTTGAAGCCTTGAGTGATGGACACACTTTCCGCGATCACGCGACTTTAGAAAAATTCCGTCTACAATTATTAGACGCCGTCAAAGAAGCATTCCCCGGTTTGATCTTGAATGCACCGTTAGAACAAAGTCTGCCAACCACCTTGAATTTCTCGGTACCCGGTTTGACCAGTAAAGAATTATTAGATTTGTTTGATGCCGCCGATGTTCGGGTCAGCGCAGGTTCCGCTTGCAGCGCCGCAAAAGCGCAACCTAGTTTTGTGCTGCAAGCGATGAATTTACCTGAGTGGCAAGCGGCCAGCGCCGTGCGTATGTCATTTGGCCCAGCCGTGACGGCTGACTACATCGACGAAGCCTGCCGTCGCATACGCGTTTGTGGCGAAGCACTGCGCAAGACCTGCATGGTCACAGGCGATATCGAACCTTTGCCTGCGGAAGGCGTGATACAACTCAGTTTTGGTGCGGCATGTACATGGATCGTCGCTGATTCTAGTTGCAAGCAATGTATTATCATTGATGTCTTGCCAGAACTAATCGAACGTATTGCCAAATATGTACGCTGCCAAACCTATACGGTAGCGGCGATAGTCGGAACCGGTAGTCATCCCAACCAAGATCAACACAATCAAAGCTTGGCGAATTTATTGGCAGAGGCCTATACCGGTGATCTTTCAAAATCGATGTGTGACAGCGGCAGCAACATCAACTTAGACTTATCGTCGGTAAAGGTAATTACTGGCCTACGCTTAGGCGAAAAATTCTTTGCGCAACTCGATTTACTCTCTGCGACAAATAAACCCGTATTCTTATTTGGAGAATGTGCCAACGCCGAGCTGAGTGCTGCGAATGAGACGAATAAAATCAATTTTGCATTCTGTGGTGACGTGATGGATGCACATAGTCAAAAAGAAGCTGCGGCCATCACGCAAGAGTTAAAATCGCTCTTGGGACACAATGTCTTGCTATGCGCAGCACATGATGTCGATAAACGCTTGGTGACGATGTTCGACCAAGAATCCGAATGCTGCTTAGAATCGGTCACCATCCCATCGGGTAATTTACAAGAATTCATTGCAAGCCATCCTGGCACCATCTTGGTGGATGTGCGCGAACCGTATGAACAACAACTGAGCCATTTTGATGTACCAGAAGGCAGTCAGGTCATCCATGTCCCGCTGACACGTTTAGCCAATGGTGTAGAACGCTGGTTAAAGCAAAATGAAGCCAAGACCACGCCCATACTTTTCTTCTGCAGAACCGGTGGTCGTAGCTCACAAGCGGTGCAATGTTTGCGCCGCTTAGGCTATGAAAATGCTTGGCACATCGCAGGTGGTTTGGCTTTGTGGCAGCATTAAGCGAGTTATTAATATCGGTCGGTCCAAACAAAAAGTCTTCAAGCGAAACCACTTGAAGACTTTTTTCATTGAGCAAAGCGCTGCGCTTATTTTTTACCCAGAGGATCAGTTGGGCTAGTTGGCTATGGCGGTATGTAAAACATCGCCACTTATATCATTGGACTGGCACTAGAACAAAGGATTAATTACTATTGCTTCGCCTGCTGTCACTGTCATTGCCACGCTATCTTTTGCAACAGCGGGCGCGTGATTCAGGCGACGCATATTGATTTACACATCAATTGAATCGATAGGCGACCACGGACTGTAGCGGTGTAGCTAAAGAGCCGTACCACGGCAACGCGCGGCAAGCACATAGCTGATCTTGTGGTGAGCCTGCCATACATTGGTCGCACAGTCGCCGCAATCCACCTAAGGCAGCAAAGAGCGATTCACAATTTTTGCATAACTACCATCGCGTTTCATTTCGCGCAGTGTTGTATCAAACTGATCGCGGATCACTTGTAGATTATTTTTTTTTGCGAAGGCGATATAGCTGGGGATTACTTCGATTTCCGGCGATAGCATCCGCACGTTCTCAAGCTGCCCCATTTCCTGCAAAATATGTAAAGCACCTAATTTATTACTCACTAGAATATCAAACCGGCCTTGCAATAACTTCAGTACATTTTGCTCGCCAATATTCGCAATATCAGGCGGAAGAAGCTGGCCGCTGGCGACGGCTTGATCAAAAATATCGCCGTAGCTGACTTTGCGAACGACGCCAAAACGATATTGCGCTAAATGGCTGAGTTGACCATCAAACACAATTGGCGAATCTTTTCGAACGAACAGCGTCATACTTTGTGCTATCAACACTTCATTGGCGTAATCGGCAAACAAAACCCGCTCTTTGGTTTTATAGATCGTAAAAATAGCATCACTAGTGCCTTTCTCGATTTGATAAATTGCTCTAGCCCAAGGCACAACGCTGATATTAATAGGTTGTTTCATGCGGCGAAAAGCCTCATGAATTAAATCAACCGCAACCCCTTTTACTGCCCCCTCCGCTTGGTAGGCATATGGTGGATATTGCAGTGTAACCAACTCCAATACTTGCGCACTAGCTGTACTTGCAAAGAAGAAGGTACAAAAATATAGCCACGCAAACACTTGTTTTACCATAAAATTTCCTTCAGAAAAGCACGTCTAGCGCACAGCCAATAAGCGCAGAAAAACAGCATACGGTGCGCATTGCTTAATAAAGTTTTCCTAGTCAGTAGGCCTGATAAGACTTTTACCATCGAAGATCTAATTTCTGCGATTTCACGTCGCGCCATTAAAGCAAGCTAGCGCTGATCTGTGCATGAAGGGCAGCACACTTAAGAAAATGTTTTTAATGTCTTTGATTTATAACAGGTAAATTTCAATGTTTTCTTTGATACGATTTTCGATCGCCCGCCAATTACTGCTACGCAAAAAAATAGAATTATCTTAAAATTAATGCTATAATGAAACTTAGTTTTCAATAAAAGTTTAGATAAGATAAAAATATTTACATGCGAAATAGTTCCACTGGCCTCACAGAACAGACTGATCAATGCGTCATATCCTTACGTCCAGAAGCGATCCAATCAGCAAAATCTAACTTCGGTGCACCAGTTCGCTTAGCAGGCGTCACAGGCTGGGCACTAAGCGCATTTTTTATGTCTATATTCGTTGTTGCCGTCATTTTCATCTGCAGTACCAAATATTCACGTAAAGAAACAGTGCAAGGACAAATTACCGCTATCGATGGTGCGCTGCGTATTATGGCAAACCGTAATGGTATTGCGGAACGAGTCTTTGTAAGCGAAGGCCAAACCGTTCACGCTGGACAAGAACTCGTCTCCATTTCCTCCTCTCCCAAACTACAACAAGGTGACTCCGTCTTCGAAGGATTGCAACGCAATCAAAAAGATCAGTTGGATGCGCATCTAAGTCAAGTAGCGGCGAAGC
Organism: uncultured Burkholderiaceae bacterium; assembly: GCA_964465175.1. Lineage (GTDB taxonomy): Bacteria > Pseudomonadota > Gammaproteobacteria > Burkholderiales > Burkholderiaceae_D > Undibacterium. Next base: position 6,140 of record CAYXJI010000213.1, read on the forward strand.
GGGAACAAATCCAACGTCAGAGAGCTGAGCTTCAAATTAAAAGACTGGGAATTGAGACAGATATTCAAAAACTCGTTATTGCCAAAGACTTACAACAGCAACGTATACAACTACAGGAAGAAACTGTCGCTGTTTTGCATAAATTGGGGGATGAAGGCCATGTCGCTGCACTCAACGTGCGATCTCGAGATGAAGCACTGATCGCTGCTCGCCAATCCAACACCGCTATGGAACGAGAGATCGCGCAACAGCACAATATAATTAGGCAACTGGGCGCTCAACTAGAGCGTCTAACAGCAGAAGAAGTCCAAATCCGGTCGGACAGCCATGCAGCAAAAATGCAATTCACAGAAAAACAAATCAATGCCCAAGGCAGTTATGCAGATCATTTGACTTCGCCCACTGCGGGCATCGTTACTGCTCTTCAAGTAAAAAAAGGAGCGCCAATTAATGTTAACCAAACGCTCGCCATCATTTTACCTACGCATGAAGGTTCACATTCTGCACTGAATAAAAATGGTCTTGAGGTCGAGTTATGGGCACCATCACGTGCTGTTGGTTTTGTTAAAACTGGCACTAAAGTCCGCCTAATGTACGACTCTTTCCC
>CAYXJI010000214.1:0-5634 GCA_964465175.1 uncultured Burkholderiaceae bacterium
GCTTGGGTATGCGTGGTGGCAATAGTAAAACTACCACTATCTTGCGCCGCAAATTCCTTACCGATGCGTTTAAGGCCATCGATCTCTTGCATGATCATTTCAACCGACTTTAACACCGCGCGACCAGGCTCGGTCAAGCCTCGAATACGTTTGCCGTGCCGCGCAAAAATATCCACGCCCAACTCTTCTTCCAACTCGATAATCGCCTTGGAAACACCTGGCTGTGAAGTAAATAAAGCCTTGGCCGCCTCAGTACCATTGAAATTTTGTCTGACCGCTTCGCGAACGAAACGCAATTGATGAAGATTCATGCCGGCATCCTAGAGTCAGAGTAAAGTTGTTTATCGACCTAAAGAAGAATTTCTTTATATGATAAAAATTAACTTTACTCAGTTTATATAACTTGAACAGTATATAGACTCGTAGGGTGATTATCTAGAAAAACACTAGCATGCCCGCTAAAAAGCGCGAATCTTTAGTTTTTTTCGGTTTCGACCACGCTTTGTTCGATAGCACCGAAGATGGATTTTCCGTTCTTGTCCAGCATTTCTATGCGAATCTTATCGCCAAATTTCATAAACTCGGTGCTCGCCTCGCCATTAGCAATCATTTCTAAGGCGCGTTTTTCCGCAATACAGCTATAGCCTTTTTTCGGATCTTTGTTTGACACCGTACCCGAACCGATAATCGTGCCAGCACGTGCGTTGCGGGTTTTACATAAATGCGTAATCAACTGCGGAAAAGAAAACACCATATCCACGCCCGCATTCGGCTGTCCAACCAAATTATCATTCCAGGTCGAACGCAAAGGCAAATGGACTTTACCGTCTTTCCATGCCTCGCCTAATTCATCGGGCGTCACCGCGACTGGGGAAAAACTAGAAGCAGGCTTGGATTGAAAGAAACCTATGCCTTTTGCCAATTCAGCTGGAATCAAATTACGCAAGGAGACATCGTTGACCAACATCAGCAAGCGTATATGTTCGGCGGCATGCTGTACTTTCACCCCCATCGGCACATCACCCGTAATCACCGCAACTTCGCTCTCAAAATCGATACCCCATTCCTCCGACAACAAAACGATATCATCCATAGGCCCAATAAAGTCATCACTACCGCCTTGATACATCAAAGGATCATGCCAAAAATTCTCAGGCATCTCGGCATTGCGCGCTTTCCGCACCAACTCGACATGATTCACATACGACGAGCCATCCGCCCACTGAAATGCGCGTGGCAATGGCGCCATGCAATTGCTAGCATCGAAATCAAAGCTATTAATACCACGACCTGCATTCAGACGCTCATACACTTCCAATAACTGCGGCGCAATAAAGTGCCAGTCATCTAAAGCATGCTGCATCGTCGTGGCAATACCATCTGCTATTTGTGCCGTCTTGAGGTCACGCGCAACCACGACAAGTTGTCCGTCACGGGTACCGTCTTTGAGTGTGGCTAATTTCATATTTGAGCTACCTACAAAAAGTTAATTCATACATAATTATTGTGCAAAATGGCTACAGCAAATGTTCGCTTCAATTGCGAGCTTCGCGGTCAGCCGAAATCTAATACGCTATTTTACCGCGCTGACGTGATCGTATCGTTGTTGGATTTTCGTGTGCAACGCAACAAATCGTTTCTAGAAATAATTAAGTCTGTGTATGATCAATTTTCTAGATCGTAATTAGGCATGAACCACAGTTGTTCAAAAAATGAATCCCGTCAATTACAGTTAAACTATCAACACACCCATTTGCAAAAATATTTGAATAAAAGCGCAATCACCGGATTTCTTTCTAACTTCGCTCTAAAGATGGGAGGCTTCAAATGAACTTCAATTCACTGATGATTCGAACACGGCTTTGGCTCGGTTTTGGCATACTTTTAGTGATGATGTTAGTGTTGGTGATATTTAATACTGCACGCTTAAATTCGGTCGCAAATCAAACTTCTGCGATGTTAGATCAAAATCTGAGTGGACTTGAAGCCACATTGGAAGTAGCCCGACTGATGCAAGAAAATGGTCGACGTGTTTCAGCCTTGTTTTTAACGAGGGACCAAAATTTACGAAAAGAACACTACCAAGCAATCGACATCAACAAAAAAACCATAGGCCAACTACTAGAAAAATTAGCCAAACAAAACAATTCTCCAGAACGAACAGCCTTGATAGAAACCGCGACAAAATCACGGGTTGCATTTGTCGCGTCGTTCATAAAAGCTGCAGATTCGCTCGAATTGGACGATACCGAGGCGGCAGAAAATCAAATGAACACCATTGTTTTTCCAGCGCTCTCAAAAGCCACGATCGACATGAAAGCCCTGGTCGATTACGAGCATGCCCAACTAAAAAAAGAAGAATCCGCGATCAGAAATGATGTCAGTTTTTCGATCAAAATTATGATAGCAACTGGCATAGGCGCGGCAATTTTATGCGCACTCTTTGCCTATTGGATCACACGTTCAATCACGGTGCCATTAAACGCAGCAATCGACATTGCGACGCGGGTTGGCAACGGCGACTTAACAGCCAACTTTGAAAAAAATGCCGACGATGAAACGGGCGTCTTACTCGACGCACTCGAACACATGAACCAAAATTTGGTGCAAACGATTCAACAAGTGAATACGAGCGTAGAAACTATCGCAACCGCTTCAGGCCAAATCGCCGCAGGCAATGCCGACCTCTCATCCCGTACAGAATCACAAGCCAGTTCATTAGAGGAAACTGCTTCATCGATGGAAGAACTCACCTCGACCGTAAAACAAAATGCAGACAATGCACGACAAGCCAATTCGATGGCCTTAAAAGCCTCCGACGTTGCCCGTAAGGGCGGCGAAGTGGTAGGCGATGTCGTGCACACGATGAACTCAATCAAAGACAGCTCTAAGAAAATTGTCGATATTATTGGGGTCATCGACGGCATCGCTTTTCAAACCAATATTCTCGCCTTGAATGCGGCAGTCGAGGCAGCACGAGCAGGTGAACAAGGGCGAGGCTTTGCAGTGGTAGCATCCGAAGTACGGAGCTTGGCACAACGCTCAGCGGGTGCAGCGAAAGAAATTAAAGAACTCATCAATGACTCCGTAAGCAAAGTCGACGATGGCTCACGTTTAGTCGACGATGCCGGCAAAACAATGGGGGAAATTGTCTCGTCCGTCAAATATCTAGCCGACCTGATGGCAGAAATTACTTCGGCTAGCCAAGAACAAAGTGCTGGCATTGAAGAAGTCAATTTAGCAATTACGCACATCGATGAAATGACGCAGCAAAATGCAGCATTAGTAGAACAAGCCGCGGCTGCCGCCGAAAGTATGCAGGAACAAGCACATGCTCTATCACAAGCGGTCGCGGTGTTCCGCCTAAACCCCGCACAACATGCGAGCGCAAAACCAGTACAAAGTCGTTTATCTCACAAAAAGTTAAGCTAATCAAACACATTAAACCTTATGACGCACACGCTATTACCGACCGAAATTATTTTCGAAACCTCTCGTTTACGACTCAGGACACTTAATGCTAGCGACGCAGATTTTTTCTTACGTCTCGTCAATGAGCCAAGTTTTATCGAGAATATTCGAGACAAAGGTATACGCAGTCTCGCGGACGCAGAAAACGCGATACAAACTGGCCATCGCGATGTACAAGCAAAGATGGGGTTTAGTTTGTATTTAGTTGAACGTAAAGAAGATGGTGCGGCTATTGGCCTATGTGGTTTAGTAAAGCGCGATGGCTTACCAGGAATCGATATCGGGTATGCCTATTTACCAGAGTATGGGCGCAAGGCTTATGCTTACGAGGCTAATGTTGGACTACTTCAGTATGCGGAAAGCAAGCTAGGTTTGACAGAATTGCTCGCTATCGTGTCGCCGCATAATGCAGCCTCTTGTCAACTCTTAGAAAAATTGGGCTTCGTTTTTCATGAAATGAAAGATTTGAATGGCGGCGACATGGTCAAATTATTTAAAATTCAGTTAACGAAGGCACTATGAAGCGCCAATACGATCATTTACAAAAATCTGTCCAAAATTTTACGGCTATGCTTATCGATTTCAAACATATTACGTATTAAAAAATGGATACCGTGATTGTCTGCAATCAATAGCGAATCTTGGCCAATCCGTCGAATATCTTCATCGCCCTTCAAAACGAAATTAGTATCGCCACGATCGGTTTGCACATGCCAAGTGCAAGGCGTGGCGAAGCTAGTGACACTGAGGATTTTAGAAATTTCAGGCATAAATTCACGCCCTTCTAATTCCTCGTCTATCAATTCACGAATGGACGCTGGCAAATCCGACAAATGATCTATCCAAGCGACTTCAGCACCATTCTCTTTGACCAGAGAAATACCATCATTAGGAGATTGGATAGGAAAAGCACGGACGGGACGCACATCAACATGCTCAACGCCCTCCACATCGGTTAAGACCAATTGCCGAAAATTATTGCGCGCCAATCCGAATGTAGTCATCATCTCTATTCCCCTCCAACAGCCAAGGCCGCAGCATTGCGCGCCTGAGCTTCATACAATTTAAAATACGCACCCTGCTTCGCCATCAAGTCATCATGACTACCGACTTCGACCACTTCGCCACGATCCAGCACCACCAAACGATCCGCTTTATGCAAAGTAGACAGACGATGGGCAATCGCTATCGTGGTGCGACCTTTCACTAAATTGTCGAGCGCCTTTTGAATTTCTTTTTCGGTCTCCGAATCGACTGAAGAAGTCGCTTCATCCATAATCAAGATTCGTGGATCAATCAGCAAAGCGCGGGCGATGGAAATGCGTTGGCGTTCACCGCCGGACAAGCCCTGACCCCGTTCACCAACCATAGAATCGTAGCCCTGCGGTAAGCGCAAGATAAATTCATGCGCGTGTGCGGCGCGTGCCGAGGCAATGATTTCTTCACGCGTTGCGTTTGGCTTACCATACGCAATATTGTCCGCAATCGTGCCAAAGAACAAAAATGGCTCTTGCAATACCAAGCCAATATTCTGGCGGTAATCGGCGACGGCGTACGAACGAATATCAACGCCATCAAGCAAAATAGCGCCCTCTGCCACATCATAAAAACGACAAATCAAATTCACCAAAGTACTCTTACCTGAGCCGCTATGCCCCACCAAACCTATCATTTCGCCGGGTTGAATATTCAAACTCACGCCACGATTGACGGCGCGGTTACCATAGCGAAAACCGACTTCGCGCAATTCGATTTGACCTTTGACTTCTTTGATCTTGACAGGATTTTGTGGTTCTGGAACGCTAGAAACATGATCCAAAATATCAAAAATACGTTTCGCTGCTGAAGCGGATTTTTGCGTCACCGATACGATACGGCTCATAGAATCGATACGACCATAAAAATTACTAATAAATGCCACAGCCGATACCAAAGCACCGACCGTAATCTCGTTATGAGAAACTTGCCAAATACCAAAACCCCACACTACTAAAATACCGATATCCGTTAAGAATGAGACGATAGGCGAAAAAAGCGACCAGACTTTATTGAGCTTGTCATTGACCGCCAAATTGTGTTTATTCGCTTCACGGAAACGTGTTGCTTCGCGTTGCTCTTGCGCAAAAGCCTTCACCACACGTATGCCGGGTATCGTGTCAGCTA
>CAYXJI010000214.1:5644-6741 GCA_964465175.1 uncultured Burkholderiaceae bacterium
CACCCCATACTCTATCGATTTTTTCAAAACCAGTACGCAGGCGATCACGCACCAAATGAATCGCCCAAGCGATCAAAGGCAAAGGCAGTAAAGTCACCAAGGCTAATTTGGTATTGATTTGCAGCAGGAACACTGCGGTCATGATAAACATCAAGACGTCGGTCGCAAAATCCAATAAATGCAAAGACAAATAGACACAGATTCGATCACTTTCACTACCAATGCGCGACATCAAATCGCCGGTGCGCTTGCTACCAAAATACTCAAGTGAAAGTTTGAGTAAATGCTCATAAGTGGCAGTACGCAAATCCGCACCAATACGCTCTGAGACCAAGGCTAAAATATAGGTCTTCCCCCAACTCAGCAGCCACGCTAATACGGCCGCACCAAACAATCCACCAATGTAGGTCGCCACCAATGCTGGATCGACATGCTGACCATTTTGATAGGGAATTAAAACTTCATCAGTAAGCGGCTTGGTTAAATAGCGCGGGATCATATGCGCTGCCGTGCCCAACAGCATCAAGGTAAAACCGATCGCCAATGAGACTTTGTATGGACGGGCAAAACGCCACAGACGGAACAAAGTCCAAGTCGATGGCGGCGTATGTATAACTTTGGTGCAAACCGGACATTCGTCTTGATCCGGCTCTAAAATCGCTTTGCAACTTGGACAAATATTTTGTTCAAATTGCTCGCGCACTTTACCCGTCAGGTGGGTTTCTAATTGCTCGCGAAAGCTGTCCATCAAGCGAATGATTAAGAGATTTTGTCCTAGCGTAAAACGCCAGTGCGCCAAAAGCCTAGCCTCATCCAACAACTCCAAATGGCCCACGCCAGCATGATCATGATGCCGCATCTGCAGCCCATCTGCAAAGAGCCACGACTGCCACTCTTTAGCACTAGCGGCTTTCGATAAGAGACGTTGGTTGGTGACGACAATCAAACCCTTTTCAAAATGCAACTTGGCATCGAGATCGGTTTCGACGGCATTCAATATCGTTTCATCTTGCCTTAATTGCACAGTCAATTCTTGCCCCCATGCGGATGGCACATTGGCGACCGCATTCGCAATACTGATTGCTGCAGATGTTGAT
>CAYXJI010000215.1:0-2153 GCA_964465175.1 uncultured Burkholderiaceae bacterium
CATACCGAGCACCGCATTCATAGGCGTACGAATTTCATGACTCATATTGGAGACGAAATCACTCTTGGCTCGACTGGTCTGCTCAGCACTTTCTTTGGCGTCGATTAAGAGTCCTTGCAATTCTTTTTCAGCCGAAATATCGTGTGCAATACCGAGATAAGCGACCAGGTTTTTGTTCGCATCCAGCACGCCAGTCACCACCAACCGCACCGGAAGATGTCGCCCAGATTGATGTACATACGTCCATTCACGGGTTTCGGTCAATCCTAATTTCGCCTTTGCCACAAAGGTCTCAAAACCTTCGATAGGACGATTAAGTTCTAGACTTAATTCCTGCGCTCGCTGCATCACCTCCTCAGGCAGATGCAAAAAAGCGGGCGAAGTTTTGAATAGTATTTCGCTACCCACATAGCCCAACATTTTTTCAGCGCCACGACTAAAAAGGGTGATGGTGCCCTCTAGGTCGGTTGTGATAATCGAGAATTCAGTGGCGGAATCGATCACTGACTGCAAGCGCTCTTGCGCCACGATCTGCGCCTGTTGCGCGCTTTTCATCTCAGTCACATCGTTGATGAAAGCATACACACCATCAATCTCTCCATCACGATAACTGGGAATGTAAGAGGTTAAACTCTCACGCGTTCGACCTTGAGGATCAATAATCGTGCGCTCAAACATTTGCGCTTCGCCGCGTAAAGCAGCCTCTAAATGCGGCATGTTTTGCGCGTACAAAGTGGGGCCGACCACTTCACTAAAATGTTTTCCAAAAATTTCTTCGGGATGCCAACCAAAAATATCGAGATACACGCGATTCGCAAAGCGATTACGTAACTTCGCATCCCAAAAACCTATTAAGGCAGGAACATTGTCGACGATCGTCTGTATCTCAGTATGCTTACGCTGCAACTCCGCTTCGACTTCGCGCTTCTTTCTATGTTGATCACGAAACAAATTCATACTGGCACTGAGTACAAGCACTGGAATAAAAGTCACTAGGATAGGTAAATAGTTAAGGAAACCTAAGAAGCTAGTAAGGTCGATAGGGTGTGAAAAATACCCCATCTCTATCATCACACCGATCACCAAAGACTGCAAAAAAATCAGACCCGCCACTGTCTTCATATGACTCTCCACCGCGATCAACATGAGTGGCATAATCAGGTAAATAAATGGAAATGGTAGATAGCGCAAAGCACCATAACTCACGGCACACACTAGGACGACATAAAAAAATAACTGTTTTTTTTCATCCAAGTGAGGGTCTAGTTTTATATCGTCACGCTCGATGATTAAAAGTAGCGGTAATAGAGACAGACTGCCGACCGATGAGCCGACAAACCACACAGGCAACAAGGTCGCAAAAGTCGCAATATCCATGCTGGCAAATAGACTTGCACCAGTCAAAGCCCCTAAACCGGAGGGCAATAAACACATTAAAAAAATGAAACGCAACATGCGTTTAGGCGACTGATCGAAATCAGGCACGATCTGAAATCGTCGCGCCAGCCAGACCGCAAGCAAAACATCGACACAGTTGGGCAAGAGAAAAGCGAGCGACAAGTGCCAAGAACTCCCCGCAAACCAATTCGAAAAAAAATTCGCGGCGACCAACGCTAAGGCCAACAGCCAGACACTTTTTTTGTCTTCTTTGAGTAAAAAAGCGATCGCAATCGCGTTGGGATACCAAAAATGGGCGACAGTGCTATCGCTGCGCGAGAGAAAAATTGAGATCGAGGCCAAAGCGAAATACGCGCTGCCTATTAACAAAACACGAATGCTACTAGTCTGCCATACTCGATTCAGCATATTCACTTTCTAGGCGCTCTCGATAAGCGCACTTGCTAGATTCGCTTGCCAATTAAGTCGTCTGACTTATTAAAACTCCGCAAAAATCATGAAAGAAACTGGTACTGATTTCTGCCGTGATTTTTTGCCAAATACAGTGCGCGATCGGCTTGCTCCAATAAACTTTCTATGGATGCTGGTTTGTCGGGAGTTGCCAGCATGAGTCCCACACTAATCGTCAATCGCGCGGCGGCAACCGAGGCGCGATGAGGGATATCCAAGGCATACACTTGATCGCAAATCATTTGCCCAAATTGCCGCAAGACGGTTTGATCGACATGGGGCAGTAGTAGGACGAATTCTTCGCC
>CAYXJI010000215.1:2163-6727 GCA_964465175.1 uncultured Burkholderiaceae bacterium
GCCACCATAGCGCGCCACCAGCTCACCGGGGCGCTTGGCAGCCGCCTCCAAAGTCTTTGCCACCGCTTGTATCACGGCATCGCCGGCAATATGGCCGTAGGTATCGTTGTAATTTTTAAAGCAATCAATATCCACCATAGCAATTCCCATGGTTTGTCCATGGCGTTGCAAACGGCGAAGCTCCGACTCAATCGCCGTATTGAAATACCGACGATTGTACAAACCAGTCAAAGGATCGTGCTGCGCCAATTCAGCAAGGGCGGCGGAATCATGTTTCAAACGTAGATGAGTGCGAACTCGAGCTTGCACCACAGGAGGATTGAGCGGCTTACAGATAAAATCCACCGCCCCTGCATCGAGACAGGCGATTTCGTCATCCATATCGACCTTCGCGGTGACGAAAATGATGGCACTCGCTTTGGTCGCTTCATCGCTCTTGAGTCGACGGCAAACCTCATAACCATCCATAGGTCGCATCTCGACATCGAGAAGAATCAGGTCAGGCTGCTGGTCTTTCGCCACGAGCAAACCCATTTCGCCATCGGTCGCAAACAAAATACGACCAAAGTCTTTCAGTATCTGGCTGAGCAAACGAATCGAATTCACATCATCGTCGATGATGAGTATCGAGCTTTGTTTGTGCAAAAAAGCGGACATTGGTTTGCGATCTAGGCTAGGTGAATCGAGGACGCAGAACTTAGTTTTGTATTGGGTACCGCTTTACTACGACCGCAAGGCTACATGCAATAATTGCCAGCGCCATTCGTTTCCAGTACCAAACCCAATAAAAATTCACATTTCTAAAATTCAACAATACCCCAAAGACCTACTTTCACCAAATTTTTTCATCCTAAAACTGTGGCATATCAGCCAATGACAAGATTTTTAACGCTTGTACTAACGCTAGACAGGCGTTCATCGCACATCGACAACATCATTTGCAAAAAAGCCATCCATCAACTACTCATGGGTGTTATTAAATTCAGCCAAGAAGAGTGCTGCACTACCCGTCGCAAGTGTCGCTACTGAGGTATAACCAAGTTGCCCGATAGGATCAAGGCCAACCTCGATCAAATTACGCCAATAGTCGGCCACAGTGAATTGGACGGGGCGAAAGGCTAAACTACTTTTTTTATTCCAATCCGCCCAAGGATGTTGCTTTTGTATGTGGGCACCTATCTTGGAATTGAGTATCGCCGTTTTACCCACGGTTTCTAAAACAGTTTTTGAGATCGTGCCACGCGGCGCTAAATAGCCATCGGTCTCAGCCACAGTACAGCGGTAAGACAGGACATTAATACCGGCGTAAGGCGTGCATTTTTGCGTATGAAACCACTGACGCCCTAAATAAAATTTGCCGACCAATGCATTAGCACTGCCATCGTGCGTGAAATGACATTCATTAAAGACGAACCCATAGGGCGTCTTGACATTGGTATTCGGCGCGGTCACATACGAAGTACTACGATCACCCAAGGACTTAATTTCGGAGCGATAGAAATAAGCAGTCGTGTCGCCAAAGATAAAATCCACATTCCCTTCAACATAGGAACGGTGAAAAAAACTACGCGAAGTCTGCGCAATTGCGCGAGACTTTAAAAACAAAGTGTCTTGAAAACCGTGTACACGGATATTTTCAAATTGCACTTTATCAGCGCCCTCGACCATCAAAGCGACGGCTTGATGTTGCACCACCACGACAGGCGCCGTACCAGCAGTTGTACCGCAACGGGTGTTAGGACACTCCGCCTTTAAATCCACTTTATCTTTGTTATAGGCGTTTTCAAACGTGATATTTTTCGCCTGAAAACCATCGCCTTTAATCCAAGCAATCCCCGTACCGCTAGTACCTACCACAGCTCGGTCTTTCAAGGATAGATACATGGCTAGAATCGCACTATCTGTTTTTTCAAACTGCGCCGCGTAGCGCTCGGCATACACGCTGCCTAACAAGGCAGCATGAACGCTAGCGGATATTTTGGTTTTACGGGCGTCGCTGTCGTTCGAATATAAGGTGATCGGCAAAGCGGTCTCGGGCACATACATGAGTTCATGGTAAGTGCCCGGTTGAACTAAGATGTATAAGCGAGGTTTAGCGGACTTTTCTCTTACTAATTTTCGCCCATCGATCAGGGCTTGATTGATCGCCGCCTGCACCGTCGCGAAGCGGGTCTTACCATCAACAGGCGCATTGACATCGACCACATAATCGACCGGCAAATCGGTCTTATTCACCAAGTCATCATTGAGTGGATTCCAAGGATCAATCACTTCTTTGCCCGCAGCACCGGTAGTCCGCAGCACTTGTGCGATGGAATACAGTTTAGCTTGTTCCGCATTGAGTTGAGGTCTGAAATTGCTAGGGACTTTGACGGGGAAAGGGACAAATTTATCCTGACAATCAGCAGCAGCTGGCGTTGCCCACGTTAACTGAGTCTGGGTCGCGACCTCGCCAATCTGAGTGCGCGACTGATTATTCTCGATACTGGCAAATTGTAGTGTCTGTACCGACTGCGGTGCTATCGCAACTTGGTTGAATTGCAGCGCTAGAGTATGTGCGGCATCGTAGCCGCGCACAATGATTTGTCCCGGCGTCATACTACGAACGCGCTCAAACACAATATCGCGATACTGAGGAATTCTATCGCCGACTGCGTTCTTGCCGTAGCGCGTATCCAGATCAATCGGACGTTTGCTGTTGCGGATGCAGACATCTTCATAACGCACTTGCGCCACCACCCCGCCGCGCGATACGTCGCTCTTAATTCGCAAACCCGAAGTCGTACCATCTAGACTTACATCTTTGACGAGAATGCGCCGCACACCGCCATTCGTTTCGCTTCCTATCGACATGCCATGACCGCTATAGAAATGATTATGCAAGACCGATACATTTTCAGTCAGCCCATTATTGCCACCTTTGATGGCAATATTATCGTCACCGGTTCGAATATAGCTATGCGCGATTGTGATATTGCGCGATGAGATGGGATCGATACCGTCGGTATTTCTAGCATCAGACGGCGTGTCAATTTTCACACCCCAAGCGGTAAAACCATCCACACGATTTAAGGTCACATGAAAATTCGGTGAATTGCGTAAGGTGATTTGGTAAAAAGTGATGTCCTGCGACCCGATCACTTCGATAAAACGTGGCACATTATGTTCGTTCTTTTCCTTCTGCGCGCGGCGTGCCATCTGCCACCAGCTTTCGGTCTTACCAAGCACTGTTTGACCGCCTTGACCATCAATCACGCCATTACCGTAGATGCCACTGCCACGGGCATTTTCTATTGTGATGAATGGCTTGCAGCTACGCCCTTTTTCGGCATTCACACCGCAAGTTTGCTGCCCCTTATCGTAGAGCGCCGCGTCATTGCTCGCATACAAAATCGCATCGCGATCGACTAATAAACTCACGCCGCTAGGGATGCGCAAAGGGCCAGATAGAAAACTATCTTTCTCATTATTTGCAGCCAGTTGCACCGCTTGCGCTTGTGGGCAAGCATCCAAGGCCGCTTGTAACCTTGCCGTATCAGCCGCTTGACTAAGTTCGGCCTGTGTGTGACTGGCCGTTAAAATAGTACAAACCACGGGAATGCGCGGCTCGCTCACTTGACGGCTGTCTTGTGCCAAAGCGGGCGCAGAGGCGGTGCTGAGCGTCATCAGACCTACACAAACAAGCAATGAATGATTAAACAGCTTATCCCATGTGTGCTTCATTGTGTGCTTCATTGTGTGCCCTCGGCTTTAAAAGCGGAACGAATCGCTGGCACATTCTGCTTCAATTCTTGCTCCACCATGTTCGCAAAAAATGCCGCGCCTTTGACACCCACATGCGTACGGTCAAAAGCCGACTTGGCTGCGCCTTGCGGCTCTAATTTAGCGATGTCCCTTGTTGTCGCATCGCCTTTAGGAAGCGGTGGCGCGACGGCCAGCGTGTCTGCTTCCACCTCCCCCATCGCCTGCACCGCAGCGTGGCTGTCCGCGTTCAGAGGCAAGCAAATCGTCTTGCTGTCACGCGCTACTTTTTCGGTCGCATCGGCCCAGGGTTTTAAATTATTTTCCAACACGCCTTCTTTAAAACTACGCCGTGTCAATGGTGTGACCAGCACTGGCACCCCATTCCAGGCTTTTACATCAGTCACGTAACGCGCCATATTCACCGGAAATTCTGTCAGCAAATCGGTAGAGCGTCCCGGCTTACCTGGCTGATCGTTATGTCCAAATTGAATCAATACATAAGTCGCGGTCGTCGCGCTATCTGGCTGCCGCAAGAGTTCTTGCACCTTGTCCCACCAGCCTTCAGCACGAAAACTACCCGAACTACGACCACCGCGCGCCAGATTAATACACTCGACGTTAGGCTGAAAACGCTGACACAAGGCATCACCATAACCACTCTTGGTCGCCATCGTCGAATCACCGACTAGGATCACCCGCACCTTGCCGCTTTCGGCATGCGCGTTTTGTGGACATAAAAGTGAAGTACTAAGAGAGAGAGAGACGTACGTCAGCAGACATACGATAGAAAATTTATTCATTGCAGTTCACTTTTCCGCTG
>CAYXJI010000216.1:0-6684 GCA_964465175.1 uncultured Burkholderiaceae bacterium
ACGCTTCAATACCTTTCCAGCCGGCGATAGAAGAGCCGTCAAATGCATGACCTGATTCGAATTTATCGATATCGAAGTGAGAAATAGGCACGGTCACGTGCTGTTCTTTACCGCGCGTATCAGCGAAACGGAAATCAACGAATTTGACTTCGTTATCTTTCGCCATCTTCAACACTTCTGCTGGGGTCATTGCCATTTGAAACTCCTTAATTCGTTCAAAATAAGTTTGGGAACTACTGCGTTGATACTAATTACTGCAATCAATCTCAATTCTCACCCCACTTAATGACACTGGCATTTCAAAACGCACCATCACAATGCAAATAGGAAATAAGAATACGACGAGGATATTAGCAGAAAGCGTGCCATGCACAAGACCAAGAAGGCAATAAAAAAGGCTTAATTAAGTCGTTGTTTTATATAGAGAAATCCCATTTCACACAATTCGATATAAAATCAACAAAAAATACAAAGCACCAAATTGTAGCGAAAACGGATTTTTGCACTATTTTAGTGCACTTAGCTTGCATCATCCGAGTGCGTATGGATTGGCACTGAATAAAAGCAAAATTCGCTATTGCCAAGCTTTGCACTCGTCTTACAATAGAGTTAATACTAAAAACAGCATACCGAATCCATGATCCCGATTATCCCCATCGCAAAAAATCGCCAACTTAAGCGCCAGCAGACTAAAGGCCGCCAATTAGATTTATCTACCTTAAATCAAGTTCAGGAATTATTGGGCGATGCCTCGCGACAAAAAGATTTACTGCTCGAACATTTACATAAAATCAATGACCACTTCGGTCATTTGCCCGTCGCGCACTTAGTAGCGCTGGCACATGAAATGCGATTAGCTCAAACCGAAGTTTTCGAAGTCGCGAGTTTTTATCATCACTTTGATATCGTCATGGAAAATGCGAAAGCACGCAGCGGCCTGCGTCTGCGGGTCTGCGATAGTTTGTCTTGCGAAATGGCCGGCGCAGTGCCATTAATCGCGCAATTAAAATCGCACTTTTCCGACTGCGATATCTCCGTCGAGCAGGTACCTTGCTTAGGGCGCTGCGAACAAGCGCCGGCTGCCAGTCTAGAACAACATGAAATCGGCAATGTCACCCTGAGTAAGATAATGCACGCCGTCAGCGCCAAGACCATAAGTGCCGCCGTCCCCGACTATCTCAATTATGCTGCCTATCAAACGCAAGGCGGCTACCGCTACCTCCAAGACTGCCACAATGGCACACGCGATCGAGAATCCTTATTTCAACTCATGGAAGATGCTGGCCTACGCGGCTTGGGTGGTGCAGGATTTCCTGCTGGCAGAAAATGGCGCTTAGTCGCCGCCGAAGCCGCGCCACGCTTGATGGCGGTAAATATTGACGAAGGTGAACCCGGTACTTTCAAAGATCGTCGCTATTTAGAACGCGACCCTCACCGTTTTTTGGAAGGCATGTTGATTGCCGCTTGGGTTGTCGGCATTAGCGACATTTATGTGTATTTGCGTGATGAATACCATGGCTGCCGCAGCATCTTGGAAACAGAATTAGCGAAACTACGATTAGCACCACCAGTTGATAATTTACCGCAAATTCACTTGCGGCGCGGCGCGGGCGCCTACATCTGCGGTGAAGAATCGGCGATGATAGAATCGATAGAAGGTAAGCGTGGCCTGCCGCGCTTGCGCCCTCCCTATGTTGCCCAAGTGGGTCTATTTAATCGCCCGACGTTAGAACACAATTTTGAAACCTTGTATTGGGTGCCAAGCTTGATCGAACACGGTGCGGAATGGTTCAAATCACATGGTCGCCAAGGTCGCACCGGCTTACGTTCATTCTCGGTATCAGGACGCGTCAAACGAGCCGGCGTCCATCTCGCGCCAGCGGGGATTTCTGTTGCAGAATTAATCGAAGAATATGCCGGCGGCATGTTGGATGGGCATCAGTTATACGCCTATTTACCTGGTGGCGCTTCGGGCGGCATTTTGCCAGCCTCGTTGGCACATCTGCCGTTGGATTTTGATACGTTACAAGCGCACGGCTGCTTTATCGGTTCTGCTGCGATTATCGTTTTATCACAGCACGATAGCGCAATCATGGCGGCACGCAATACCATGAATTTTTTTAAACATGAATCCTGTGGTCAATGCACGCCATGCCGCGCAGGCACCGCACAAGCAGTGCGTTTAATCCAACACGAAGAGTGGGATATTCCCTTGTTAGAAGACCTCTCCGCAGTGATGCGAGATGCCTCAATTTGCGGTTTGGGTCAGGCAGCCCCCAATCCTATTGCCTGCGTGATTCAGTATTTTCCGCACGAGCTCAAGAGTCAGCAGGGGGACAAGCAATGAACTCACCATTGACCAACATCACCATCCAACTAAACGGCAATAACGTCACCTGTCAAACGGGCGAAAGCCTATTGCAAGTAGCCAAACGCGTCGGCATGGCCATTCCTCATCTTTGCTACAAAGAAGGCATGGAGGCCGCGGGCAATTGCCGCGCCTGCGTGGTCGAAATCAAGGGAGAGCGCAGCCTGGCGCCATCGTGTTGTCGCACGGTCAGCCCTGGCATGGAAGTCAAGAGCGACAGCCCACGTGCGCAGCGTTCGCAAAAGTTGGTTTTAGAATTATTACAAGCGACCACACAGGATAAGATCGCCAACGAAAAAAATGAGCTCAGTTATTGGACAAAGGTCGCGGGCATCACTAACAATCGTTTCGCTCCCGCTGAGCAAACTCAGCAAGCGAGCCCCAAAGATAGCTCGCATCCCGCCATCAGCGTGAATTTGGACGCCTGTATTTTATGCACCCGCTGCGTGCGCGCCTGTCGCGATACCCAAGTCAATGATGTGATCGGCCTAGCTTTCCGAGGATCGGAAGCCAAGATCGTCTTCGATATGGACGCGGTCATGGGAGAATCCACGTGTGTCGCCTGCGGGGAATGCGTACAAGCCTGCCCGACTGGTGCGCTGTTACCTGCTAGTCCAAAAGCAGTGCAGATTCCAGATGCCGTCGTGCCGTCGGTTTGTCCTTATTGTGGCGTTGGCTGCCAACTCAATTATCAAATCAAAGACAACACCATTATCAGTGTTGAAGGTCGCGATGGGCCCGCCAATCATGGTCGTCTATGTGTCAAAGGCCGCTATGGTTTTGACTATGCACATCACCCGCAACGCTTGACGACACCCTTGATACGCCGTAGCAATGCGCCCAAACACGCGGACATGCAAATGGATCCCGCTAACATGATGGACATCTTCCGCGAAGCAAGTTGGGAAGAAGCCTTGGCATTCGCCTCAGGCACATTAAAGCAATTGCGCGATACCCACGGCAAAAAAACGCTCGCGGGTTTTGGTTCCGCCAAAGGCAGTAATGAGGAAGCTTACCTGTTCCAAAAATTGGTTCGCACAGGATTTGGTTCCAATAATGTCGATCACTGCACACGCTTATGTCATGCTTCGTCGGTCGCTGCCTTATTAGAAGGCATAGGTTCCGGTGCAGTATCGAATCCGGTGATGGATGTCGAACATGCCGAAGTCATTATCGTGATCGGTGCTAATCCCACTGTGAATCATCCGGTAGGTGCGACATGGATCAAGAACGCCGTCAAAAATGGCGCCAAGTTGATAGTCTGCGATCCTCGTCGTTCTGATATGGCACGCCTCGCGCATCGTTTTTTACAGTTCAATGCCGATACCGACGTCGCCATGCTTAATGCAATGATGTGCACCATCATCGAAGAAGATTTAATTGATCGTGATTTCATCAGCAAACGCACGACTGGATTTGAAGCCTTGAAGCAAACTGTGCTCAGCTACACACCAGAATTAATGGCACCAATTTGTGGCATTCCCGCCGAGACCTTGCGCGAAGTTGCACGTTTGTATGCAAAATCTAAAGGCGCGATGATCCTGTGGGGTATGGGCGTATCTCAACACATACACGGCACCGACAATGTACGTTGTTTAATCGCCTTAGCCTTAATGACAGGACAGATCGGCAAGCCGGGCGCAGGTCTACATCCTCTGCGCGGACAAAACAATGTCCAAGGTGCATCCGATGCGGGGCTCATTCCTATGATGTTCCCTGACTATCAACGCGTGACCACACCAGGCATCACGGACAAGTTTGAGAAAGCATGGCAACTCGCCCCCGGCACATTAGACACACAACCAGGCTTAACCGTGGTCGAGGTCATGCACGCGATTCAACACGGTGATATTCGCGGCATGTACATCATGGGTGAAAACCCAGCGATGTCCGATCCCGATGTCAATCATGCGCGTGACGCTTTATCCAAACTCGAACATCTAGTAGTGCAAGATATTTTCTTCACCGAGACCGCGTATTACGCAGACGTGATCTTGCCCGCCTCCGCTTTTCCAGAGAAGACCGGCAGCTTCACGAATACTGATCGCACTGTGCAACTGGGACGCCAAGCGATTAATCCTCCCGGCGATGCAAAGCAAGATTTGTGGATCATCCAGCAGTTGGCGCGCGGCTTAGATTTGCCATGGGATTATCAACATGTATCGGAAGTCTTTGAAGAAATGCGCCAGACCATGCCGAGCATCACGGGCATCAGTTGGCAGCGTTTGGAGACCGAAGGCGCGGTAACTTACCCTTGCCTACACGAAGAAGACATGGGCGAAGCGGTGGTCTTCACACAGCAGTTCCCGACCTCCGATGGCAAAGCCAAATTTGTCCCCGCCGATTTAATTCCTGCTGCCGAAAAACCAGACGCCGATTATCCTATGGTCTTAATTACCGGCCGCCAATTAGAGCATTGGCACACCGGCAGCATGACGCGCAGAGCGACAGTATTGGATGCTTTAGAACCCGATCCTGTGGCCATGATTCATCCCGACGATTTAGCGCGTTTAGGTGTTAGAGCGGGTGAATTGGTGACCCTGCAATCACGCCGTGGTGAAGTATGTTTGTATGCACGCGCTGACCGTGCTTCGCCACGCGGCGCAGTATTTGTACCCTTCTGTTTTTATGAAGCTGCAATTAATCGATTAACTAATGCAGCACTCGATCCCTATGGCAAGATTCCAGAATTCAAATATTGTGCCATCAAATTGACGGCGGGCGGCACAGCCCCAGTACAAACCAGTTTCGGCGGCGGACAAGCGATACTCAGTTAGTACACGCACCCAAAATACGCAATCAACACAAGAAGGAAAAGAATGAATACCATCATCGACAAAGCAAGCCAACGCGGACAAGAACAAAACCTGCCCTACGCGGGCGCGGTGACACCTGAAGAAGCCTATCGCTTACTGCAAGAAGACAATACGATCGTGTTATTGGATGTCAGAACCAATGCTGAGCGTGATTGGGTAGGTCGCGTCAATATCAATGAAGAACAGCACCAAGCGGTGCAATGGAGCCTGTATCCAGGCGGCGCCCCAAACCCGGATTTTATGGCGCAATTACAAGCCGCCGTGCGCGATAAAAATACCAGGATCTTATTCTTATGCCGCTCTGGCGTACGTTCACGTCACGGTGCCAAGCTAGCGACCGAACATGGCTACACGGCTTGTTTTGATATCTTGCAAGGATTTGAAGGAGATAAAGACGCGCATGGACATCGCAAAACGGTAGGTGGCTGGTGTTCGGCTGATTTGCCTTGGATGGGTGCTTGATTTTTACGTATGATTTCAAAGCGATCGGGCAGCATCATTGGAACTAGTAAGGCTCGCCAATGACACGCAAGCCATAAGGGTTTTTAGCAAAAAACAGAAGCAACTTTTCCGCTATAACAACAAAGATGAAATTGCGATTTTATCAACCAAACGACGACAAAAAAACGCCCAAAAAAATTCAAAAAATCAGTGCTATGGCGCAGGCAGTAAAATTCTATCGTGGTATTTTTGGTGTATTTTGTTCGACTTCTTGGCTACCTGAGATAATCGCTAATCCCGTGATTTCTTATATTTTTTGATTAGGCGTGTAACTGACAGAATGAATGATCTTCAAAAACCAAAGCACAAGAATTAATCCTGGCTCTACGCGGATCTTTTTTTTGCTTATACTGCTCAAATTTTCTACTGCCATTCTTTTTAGAAAGGGCTCAAAAGCTACCGCTTTTGCGTAAGCCGTTATGTAATTCTATCCATTAACAATGAGATCGCAAAATCTGGCCGCCAACTTGGCGGACTTATTTTTGCGCGCATTTGATTTTGTTATTGGAGAAAATTATGAACACTCGTTTCAAATATCCCCGTACACCACATTTACCTTGGTCTCCTGGTGCCAGTACGGATGACCTGCGTTGCATTAACACTGATAATTTTCAGGGAAAACATGTGGTGCTCACAGAAAAAATGGACGGGGAAAACACCACGCTTTATACAGATTACTGTCATGCCAGATCGATTGATGGGCGCAATCACCTATCTCGTGATTGGGTAAAGCGTTTCCACGCAAAAATATGTGCCGACATTCCCGAAAATTGGCGTATTTGTGGTGAAAACATGTATGCACAACACTCAATAGTCTATGACTCACTTGAGAGCTATTTCTACGGTTTTTCAGTTTGGAATCATCAAAATCGCTGCCTGAGTTGGGCTGACACACTCACATGGTTTGATGTCTTAGGAATAGTCTCGCCCAAACTATTATTCGAGGGCGTGTGGAATGAAAAAATTATTAAAGCACTCACTCCCAATGCAAATGACGCC
>CAYXJI010000217.1:0-6674 GCA_964465175.1 uncultured Burkholderiaceae bacterium
CACCATTTTTTTAAAAAAAAGGTTGGTGCGGGGGAAAATTCTTGTTGTGAACGAATGGACAGGGCACTTTAATGAATTCTAGGAACAAAAAAAACCAGCAATCAACATCATTGATTGCTGGTTTTTTATTCGATTGAGATGCTTATGCATCCATCTGATTTTAATCTGCGCTATGCGACAAATTCAAGTTCAGTTGGGAACGCACCATATCTTCTTTATCGGAACGCGAGCCGTTGCGTGCTGCCTCTAAGCGATCTAGGTACTCAGGTGTCACATCACCTGTGATATAGACGCCGTCAAAGCAAGAAGCTTCTATACTCTTCAATACCGGATTCGCATCCGAAATCGCGCGCTTCATATCGTTGACATCTTGGTACACCAAAGCATCCGCCGTGATTTCGCGGCAGATTTCATCTTGTGAGCGACCGTAGGCAATCAATTCGCTGCGGGTTGGCATATCGATACCGTACACGTTCGGGAATTGTACTGGTGGCGCCGCCGATGCAAAAATCACTCTTCGCGCACCGGATTCACGTGCCATCTGTACGATCTCGCGACTCGTCGTACCGCGCACAATAGAATCATCGACCAACAATACATTTTTACCTTTGAATTCAGAAGCGATTGCATTCAATTTTTGACGCACCGATTTTTTACGTATCGCTTGTCCTGGCATCATAAAAGTACGACCGATGTAACGATTTTTGATAAAGCCTTCGCGATAATCTAAATTCAAACAATCGGCCAATTCCTTTGCGGATTGACTTGATGAGTCGGGAATCGGCATGACGACATCAATATCGCCTTGAGCAAACTGACTACGAATTTTTTCGGCCAAATATTTACCCATATTCAAACGGGTTTGATATACCGAGGTACCGTCAATTGTGGAATCTGGGCGTGCTAGGTAGACATATTCAAACGCGCAAGGATTTAAGCTGGGGTTCTCTGCGCACTGCTCGCTATACATATTACCATCGAGATCGATAAAAATTGCTTCGCCAGGGGCAACGTCACGTTCAAATTTAAAACCCGTACCTTCTAAGGCAACCGACTCACTGGCCAACATATACTCCACGCCGCTATCTGTTTGCGCAGAACCAAGGCACAAAGGGCGAATACCAAACGGATCACGGAAAGCCAATAAACCAAACCCTGCAATTTGAGCTACCACGGCATAAGAGCCACGTACGCGTCTATGCAGAATCGATACCGCACGGAACATGGAAGCGGGATCGAGCGAATAGCCATTTACCACTTCTTGAATTTGATGCGCCAAGATATTCAACAAAACTTCCGAGTCGGAGTCGGTATTCAAATGACGAAAATCATTTTTGAATAATTCAATTTTCAACTCGGCAGCATTGGTCAAATTACCGTTATGTGCAAGCACGATACCGAACGGTGCATTGACATAAAACGGTTGCGCTTCTTCTTCGCTAGTCGAACCTGCGGTTGGGTAACGCACTTGGCCGATACCAATATTGCCTGGCAAAGAACGCATATTGCGGGTACGGAACACGTCACGTACCAAACCATTCGCTTTATGCATTGCGAATTTATTGCCGTGACTGGTTGCGATACCAGCCGCATCTTGACCGCGATGCTGCAACAGCAACAAGGCATCATAGATCAGTTGATTAACGGGATTTTTTGAGACTACGCCGACGATGCCACACATGGTGGACTCCTAAAAAAACAAAAAAAGAAAAATAAAGCAAACTACCAAAAACCAATACTACGCAGCTACGATCAAGCTATATCACAGCCGCACATGCTGCGTCACAGAGCCAGGCAAAAACGGCATGACAGTCTGCACTGCCGAAACGGCGACCGGGCTTAATAATGCGTCGCGCCAAAATGCCTGTTGCGGAATAGCGGTCATGCCACAGACCAGCACCGCCGCCATCACTATCACGCAACCACGCGCCAAGCCGAACAATCCACCAAGACCGCGATCCGCCAAATTCAAACCTGCTGCTTTGATCATGGCATCCACTGCACGCATGAGCAAAGCCATCAACAATCGCACGCCAATAAACAAAGCGAGAAACGCTACGATCATCCTTGTCAATTGACCTGGAATTACCTCCGGCAACCAAGCCGCCACGGTCGCGCCAAACGCGTTTGCCACCACCAGCGCAATGATCCAACTGATCACCGACAAAATTTCTTTCACCAAGCCTCGCATGGTACTGATCACAACGGAACAAATAATGATGAACAATACGATGTAATCAAATAAGGTCACAAATCTATCCGTTCTCTGAATGGCTGGGGTTCTTTTACAAGGTCAAATACGGGATTTACTTTTGCTTAAACTCGTCGCTTGCGTTCGTCGTCACTTAGTTTGACTCAGTTTGGCAATAAGGAACCATTCAAACCCAGTTTCACCAATTTCGCGCGCATCTTTTCGGCCTCTGCTTTATTCGCAAATGGACCGACACGAATGCGGCTGACTTCGCCGGATTTCGTGATGATTTTTTGCGTGTAAGAAGTAATGTTTGCGGCCTTTAATTTTGCCTGCAAATCACGAATTTTTTCTGGGGAATTCAGAGCCGCGACCTGGACAGTAAAGCTTCCCGCCGCTGCGTTCGGCTTGACTGCGGAAGGCGTGGTTTCCTTCGTAACATGATTTACCTCATCACCAGGAAGAGCGCGACCTTCTAATAATGCCAAGGCACGCGCGGCATCGTCTTTGTTCTCTTTCTTCGCTTCTGGCTTAGCTTCTGGCTTAGCTTCTAGCTTAGTTTCAATTTTCTTAGTCGCATCTTGCGCTGCTTTGTTGGTAGCAGGTGGCGAACTTGGCACGGCTGGTTTGTTCACAGCTAAGGGCTCATTTTTTTTACCGGTATTTTTTTCTGTGATTTTTTGTGTCGCCGCACTCTCCACCTTGACCACATTACGTGTCTCGTCTGGCTTGATCACTGCTGGAGGTTTCGGTGTGGCAGTGCCAGAGGATACTGGCGCGGTAACAATTTCTTCGGTTTTATCGATACCTTGCGTTACACCAGCATCACCAGCGAGTACATTGGGATTACCATCGACTCGCTCTGGATAGCTCGTACTTGCTGGCAAGTCTTTGGACGGGATTTCTATAGAAATTTTTTGGCTACCTGGCTTAGGCTCAGAATCAAAAATCATGGGCAAACCGACAACTGCCGCTAACACCAAGGCGACCGCCCCGATTAGGCGTCGACGGGCACGTTTTTTTTCTGGCAAAGCGGTTTCATCGGGAACATTCTTGCGATTGCTGGCGGTTCGCTTATTGGCATTATTCGCCTTAGATTTACCGCGTCCCGAAGCTTCAGCGGCAATCAGGCTCTCTTCTTCGGCACGGGAACGAAACTCACCACTAACTTGATCGTCAGCGTTGTCTGTATCGTTTTTTTTCTTGTTGTTTTGCTTAAATAGCGAGTCCAGGCTCATAGCAAATTTCTGTTTTATCTCAAGCTAACATTAGTAGAAACATCCCGAACAACACGCTTAGCGCGGCATTCTTTTTGATGTTGACAATCAAGAACCGGCATTAACTGGCATTTCTTCTGGCTCGCATGACACCGGCTACCGTTAAAAAAGAACCGAAGACCACTATTCTATCATTTTCCCCCGCTTTGCTCAGCGCAAACGTATAGGCATCTTCGGGCGAACTGAATTTTTGCACGCTATGCTCTTTGTCTTCCAAGACACCAGCAGCCTCCAGCAATGGCGCCAATTGCGCCGCATTGGCTGCGCGAGGCAAAGGTAGATCGCAGACGCACCAATGATCAATTTTGTCTTTCATATGCGAGATCACACCGGCGATGTCTTTGTCCAGCATAGAACCAAAAACGGCGTAGGTGTAGGCATGAAAGCCCATATTGTCGAGATTTTGTGCCAAGGTCGCTGCGGCATGCGGATTATGCGCTACGTCTAACACCACGGTTGGCCGCCCTGGCAAGACTTGAAAACGTCCGGGCAAATCGACCATGACCAAACCGGTACGCACTTCTTGTGCACCAACTGGCAATTCGTGGCGCAAGGCTTCAAGTGCCGCTAACACCGCTGAAGCATTCAGTAATTGATTCGCACCACGCAAGCTAGGATAAGCCAGCGAATTGCGTCTTTGCTCGCGCCCAGCAAAATTCCACTGTTGCTTATCGCCGTTGTAGTTAAAGTCACGACCAAACAAGCGTAAATCTGCGCCGATCGCCTGGGCGTGATCGATCAAGCTTTGAGGCGGCTGTGGATCGCTGCAAATCGCCACTTTGCCAGCACGGAAGATACCTGCTTTTTCAAAACCGATTTTTTCTCTGGTATCACCAAGATAATCGACATGATCGATATCGACACTCGTGACGATAGACACATCCGCATCAATCACATTCACCGCATCTAAGCGCCCGCCCAAACCCACTTCTAAGATCACGACATCTAACGGTGCTTGCGCCATTAACTGACAAATTGCAAGCGTAGTGAATTCAAAATAGGTCAGGGAAATATCGCCACGTGCAGTTTCAACTTGATCAAAGACTTGCACAAAAATCTCATCCTTGACCGGAACTCCATTGATACGCGCACGCTCATTGAAATCCAAAAAATGCGGCTTGCTATACAAACCTACACGATAACCCGCCTGCATCAAGATCGCTTCCAACATCGCACAGGTCGAGCCTTTGCCATTGGTTCCTGCCACCATAATCACAGGGCAATGGTATTGAATTGCGAGTTGATTTTTGACGCGAGCTACTCGCTCCAAGCCCATATCAATTTCTTTTGAGTGGCGAGTTTCGAGGACAGACAACCACGCTAGCAAATTACCTGGTTTCACTGCGGTATTGGCGTTACCCATGATGGTTATGCGTAAATAAATGAGATTTGAATAAAAATGAAAAGAGCCTGAAGATATTTTGCCAATTCAGCAAACATCTTCAGGCTCTAGCAATGACTTTAGAATTAAGAAACCGCTTCCGCAGGTTGACTTTGCAAGAGCGCCATCAAACGGGCTAATTCTTCACGCATCTTGCGGCGATCAACGATCATATCGACCGCACCTTTTTGCACCAAGAACTCTGCGCGTTGGAAGCCTTCAGGTAGTTTTTCGCGTACGGTATTTTCAATCACACGCGGCCCTGCAAAACCAATCAACGCCTTGGGTTCAGCGACCACAACGTCTCCCATAAAAGCGAAGGAAGCCGACACGCCGCCCATGGTTGGATCGGTTAATACAGATAAGAAAGGTAATTTCTTCTCAGACAATTTGGTCAACATTGCGGTAGTTTTTGCCATCTGCATCAAAGACAATAAGCCTTCTTGCATACGTGCGCCACCGGTGGCGGTAAAGCAGATAAATGGCACTTTTTGCTCTAAAGCTGCCTGTACGCCGCGCACAAAACGCTCACCTACCACAGAGCCCATAGAGCCGCCCATAAACCCAAATTCAAAACAAGCCACGACGGCAGGTACCGACATAATCGAACCACCCATAACGACTAAAGCATCGGTTTCATTGGTACTATCCATCGCGTCTTTGATGCGCTCAGGATATTTTTTACTGTCTTTAAACTTTAAAGTATCCACGGGCAACACTTCGTGCCCGATTTCGTAACGACCACCTGTGTCGAGCAAGGCATCCAAACGCTCGCGCGCACTGATGCGCAGATGATGATTACACTTAGAGCAAACGTGTACATTGGCCTCTAAATCCGAACGATATAAAACAGCTTCGCAAGATGGGCATTTGACCCATAAACCTTCCGGCATAGAACGGCGGTTGGCCGTTTCGGAACGTTGAATACGTGGGGGAAGTAATTTTTCTAACCAACTCATAGCTCTCTCCTCAACTCTTTTTGATCAATGTTCATTCATCAAACGGGGCGCGCACCTCTAAGAATGCGGCAATTGGCGCGTATTCTATTCTATTTCCGCGCCAATTGCGACTCAGACAGCTTTTCAACAAGCATAATTTCAGTCGAAAATAGACCCATAACGACGCAATTAATTATCAAGAGCACTACGAATTCCACTGATAAAACCTTGCACCGCAGCCACGGCTTGATCGCGTGGCGTATTTTCCAATTCTTGAATAATGCGCGAACCAATCACCACTGCGTCGGATACAGACGCAATCGCCTTCGCGGTCGCACCATCACGAATCCCAAAACCCACGCCCACTGGCACATTCACGTGTTTTTTAATACGCGGAATCATCGCTGCCACGGCATCCAAATCCAAAGCGCCGGAACCCGTCACGCCTTTCAAGGACACGTAGTACACATAACCCGTCGCGATCTTTCCGACTTGCGCAATCCTTTCATCGGTCGATGTTGGAGCGAGTAAAAAAATCGTATCCATACCATTTTTGTGCATATTTTCTGCAAAATATTCACATTCTTCCGGCGGATAATCAACCACCAAAACACCATCCACGCCCGCTTCTGATGCGGCATGAATAAATTGCTCCTGCCCCATACGCTCGATAGGATTGGCGTAACCCATCAACACAACTGGCGTGCTTTGATTCTTGCTGCGGAATTGCTTGACCATTGCTAAAACATCACGCAGGCCAACACCTTTCAGCAAAGCACGCTCCGAAGCACGTTGTATCACGGGACCATCCGCCATAGGATCGGAGAACGGCACGCCGAGTTCGATGATATCCGCACCACCTTCGACTAAGGCGTGCATTAAAGGTA